>DATHYN010000299.1:0-9966 GCA_035459145.1 Anaerolineae bacterium
TGGGTTGGAGGAGGAGGTTGATGGGGGCGTCGGGGCCGCCGAAGGGGGCCCAACTGGTTTGGCGGGCGGCGAAGATGGTTTGGGCATCGGTGCGGGTGAGGGAAGTGAGGGGGTTATCGGGGTGGGTGACGAGGACGAGGGCATCGACGCCGATGGGGTTGAACCAGTTGGTGGTATTGGCGGGGATTTGGTGGAGGATGATGGCATCGTAGAGGTTGTTATTGAGGTCGGGCCAGAGGGAGGAGGAGGGGGCGGTGGTGAGGGTGAGGGGGAGGGGGGAGTAGGCGGGGAGGTTGGTGGTGAGCCAGGCGGCGTGGGGGGTGAGGCCGAGGTGGACGGTGGTGATAGTTGGCGTGGGTGTGGGGGGGGGGGAGGAGAGGGGATAGGAGGCGGGGAGCAAGCGGTGAGAAAAGCAAGCAAGAGTAAATAAATTGTAACGAGGGTGAATGGTGATCGTTTGCTCATAAGGGTAGTAGGTTAACGAAAGATGATGGGGGTGTCAAGTTTTCGGTTTTAATCATGGCGTATCAGTATGTGAAGGAGCGGGGGATGGTGTTGTATTATTTATTGAGGGAGTGAATATTTTTGGTGGAGAGTAGGGGGAATAATGATTGAATTGGGGGTGATTCGTTTTGATGTAAGACAGAGAGGATAAAATGGTATAATAGAAGAAGTAAGTTTATTAACTTGAGTTCGATAATGCATTAAACCTGTGGATGGATTGATTAATGTATTGTTAGGGTAGATTTCTCAACTTCGTTCAATCCTTGTTTTAAAGAGTAGGTTTTGTGGGGGTGAGACGGATTGAACTGCGCTCGAAATGACGTTGGGATGAGATGTTGAATTGCCGAACTCAGGTTTATTAAACGCATATATGATGATAGATGTTTTACTTAATGCGAAGCGGTGAGTTGTAACAGCTACGGGGATATTAATGCATAGAAGATTACGACGATGGCGGCAATGGTTTACAAATTGGATTCAGGGGTTGGAGCGGTTAGAGGGGCAAAGTGATGCGCAAGTCGTTATTTTGGTGTTAGCGGCTTGTTTAGGAATCTTTTTATTGCCGGGCACGATTTGGGGTATGCAGTATATTGGGGCCAATATTGGGGCGGGGCTGTTAACTATTTTTTGGTTAGGTATAACAATTGGTAGTGTTGTCTATTTTTTCGGGGGGCGGGTTGTACACTTTTTGTTTTGGTGGATTATGATTGGGAATTATATTGTTCCCTTTGTGATGAGTTGGGAATTAGGTGGATTTTTGAATAGTGGGGGAGCGATATTATGGTTGTTTATGACCCCATTTGGGATATTGCTTTATGATGATCCGAAACGAAGTATTCCTTGGTTTATCGGGGTGTTTGTGGGGTTGATGTGGAGTTTATGGTTGGCGGCGGATGATAGCACGCCGTTATTGCCACGGCCAATCATGCTAATCCTTTTAGGTTATCATTTTACGATTATTTTTGGCTTTTTATTCTTTATCCTTGTCTATTTTTTGCAAGACAGAGCGAAGGCTTACCAGCTATTGGCTGAAGAACGGCAAAAATCGGAACTGTTGTTGCGTAATATATTGCCGGAAGAGGTGGCGGATTTATTGAAAAGCCAAACGGGAACGGTGGCGGATTATTTCGAAGAGGTGACGGTGTTATTTGCGGATATTTCGGGTTTTACATCATTATCGGCACAGGTATCGCCACAGGCGTTGGTTCGTCTGTTGAACGAGATTTTTTCGGAGTTTGATCGGTTGGCGGATAAGTATGGGGTGGAGAAGATTAAAACGATTGGGGATTGTTATATGGTGGCGGCCGGTGTGCCCCAGCCGCAAGCGGATCATGCGGTCATATTGGCGCGGATGGCATTAGAGATGCAGGCCTTGGTGGCGGCGCAGAAGTTTCAGGGGCAGAAATTAGAGTTGCGGATTGGGTTGCATTCGGGGCCATTGGTGGCGGGGGTGATTGGGCAGAAGAAGTTTGCCTATGATTTGTGGGGGGACACGGTTAATGTGGCCAGTCGGATGGAGTCGCAGGGGGAGGCGGGAATGATACAAGTGACGGCGGATACGTATCAGTTATTAGCGTCGGATTTTGAATTGGCCGAGCAGGGGAGGCGCATGGTAAAGGGGCGGGGAGAGATGGATGTTTACTATTTAATTGGTGAGAAAGGTTAGGAGAAGTGGTTATGGATAAGCAGGGCTTAAGTGAGGAAGAGCGGGCCGAGGCGGTTCATCTTTTGTCCCGTTCATCACAGGGTGGGGGTTGGTTTTTAATATTTATGGGGGTGTTTTGGTGGGTTTTATTAGGGATATCGTGGTGGGGTAGGCCAGAGATGGTGAATGTGGAGATGGGGGTGGGGTTTACGGCGATGGGGTTGTTGTTTGCGGCACCGGGATGGTGGTTGGTGCGGCATAAGAAGCGGATTGAGGGGTGGTTAGATGGGGAGGTGGTGGCGGGAACGGCCGTTATCACCAGCATCACCCCCCTCGGCGGCTACTGGGGCGGGCGCGTTAAAGTTGAAATTAAGTTGCCCCAAGAACGGTTACGGGAGGGGGTGATGCGGACGGTGGTAATGCCGGATTGGGAGGTGGGGGAGACGCTGCTTATTTGGTCGTTGCCTGATGGCCGTTTCTTTTTGCGAGGAGAGAAAAAGGTGGCAGCGGATATTGGAGTTTTGGATACACCGGAGCGACGGGCGACGTGGCGATGGCGAATTGGTTGTGGTGTATTGACGTGGGTGTTGTTGAGTTTGCTTGGTATTTTTCTGGGTTTGTATGGGCAAGGGAGCTTACCGTGGCAATAAATGCCGTGGCCATAAATGCCGTGGCAATAAATGCCGTGGCCATAAAGTGGGCAGGAGAAATTAATGATGGTTGATAGCTTTTATGACGATGGTGCGTTAACGGTGCGGGTCAGTAGTGAAGCGGATATTCCTATTGTAGAGGGGTTGTTGGTGCAGAGTGGTTTGCCGGTGGTGGGGTGGCGGGATTGGTGGTTGAGTACGGTAGTGGGCTGGTTTGAGGGAGAGATTGTGGGGTGTGCGGCTTTGGAACTGTATGCGGAGGGGGCTTTGTTGCGGTCGGTGGCGGTAGCGGAAGGGTATCGAGGGCGGGGGTGGGGGGAGGCGTTGGTGGGGGCGGCGTTAGAGATGGGACGGTGGCGGGGGGTGACGGCGGTTTATTTGTTGACGGAAACGGCCGTTCATTTTTTCCCCCGCTTTGGTTTTGAAAAAATCGAGCGCGAAGAAGTCCCGCTAACTGTGCGCCAATCTATTGAATTTACAGAAGCGTGTCCAACGACAGCTGACGTTATGCGTAAGGTCTATTAAAATGAGCTTATTAATCCCCAAAATTATCATCCCGACATTGCCGACTCCTTATTCAAGCCGCTTACGGGTTGTTAATGAGCTTAAACAGTTGGCTCGACAACATTCATTGGTGTTGATCACAGCACCGGCGGGATACGGCAAAACAACAGCTGTTATCGATTTTGTGGGGGAATGGTTTGAACCCGTTTGTTGGTATGGATTAGATGAGTTAGATAGTGATATTAGTCGCTTTATCGCCTATATGGTGGCCTCGATTCAACGACAGTTCCCCGATTTTGGCCAATTGGTAGAAAGTATGTTGGGTGGGATTCAAACGTATACGAAAGAGGTGGTGGAGCAGTTGGTGGTCGCGTTTGTGAATGATATTTATCAACATATTGATGATTCGTTTGTGTTGGTTATCGATGATTATCATTTTGTGGATCACGAACGGTTGATTAATCTGTTTGTGAGTCAATTAGGTCAGCATATAGCACACCGGTGCCGGTTAATTTTGTTATCGCGACGGTTGCCGAATTTGCCTAATTTAGCGACGATGATGGCGCGGCAACAAGTGGGTGGTTTTGATAGGGAATTTTTGGAATTTGAGGCGGCTGAAGTTCAGAGATTATTTGAGCAGGGTTACGGGGTGCAACTTGAGTATGGTCAGGCGGCGCGTTATATTGAGGAGAGTGAGGGGTGGATTACGGGCTTGTTGATGGGGCGGGCGAATTGGGTGGGCGGGGGTGGGGTTGGTTTGATCCGACGGCCGTTGGCTGGTGTGGATTTATACGATTATTTGAGTGAGATTTTCGCCAGTGTCCCGGCTGATATGCAGTTGCCGATGTTATTTAGTTCGTTGCTCAAGCTGTTTGATGGGGCGATGTGTAGGCAGATATTAGATCCGGTGGTGGCAGCAACGGCTGGGGAGGTGGAGGGGATAGATTGGGACGATTTTATTACGCGATTGCGGCAATACAATCTGTTTGTGCAGATGGTGGGGCAGAATGAGGGGCAGGTGCGGTATCATCAGCTGTTTCAGGAGTATTTGCAGGCGCGGGCGTTGGCGATGTATCCGGCCGAGGTGGCGGCTGTTTGGCAGGGGGTGGCCCGTTTTTATGAAGAGCAGGAGGGGTGGGCCGAGGCGTATGCGTTGTATGAGCGGATGGATGATTATGAAGGGATGGTGGGGATATTTCATCAAGTGGGGTTGACATTATTAAATCAAAATCATCATCATCAGTTGGGGCGGTGGTTGGATTGTTTGCCGGAGCGGGTGGTTCATCAGGATGTGATTTTGTTGGTGATTAAGAGTGGGATTGAATATGCGCGGGGGGAGTCGAAAATGGTGATGGATCTGTTGGGGCAGGCGGAGACGTTATTTAAGGAGGGTGAGGAGCGGGTTGAATGGGCGCAGGTGTATGCGTTTCGGGCGACGGTGGGGATTTTGTTGCATCAATTTGAGCAGGTGGCGGCTGATGTGGAGCGGGGTTTAGCGATGACGGCTGGGGAGGAGAGTCGTTATCGGGCGATGGTGAAGCGGGCTGAGGGGCGTTGGTGGCAGGCGCAGGGGAATTTGGCGGAGACATTGGCCGCGTGGCGTGAGGCGGAGAGGATTAATGAGACGATAGGGAATGAGGTGGGGTTGGCTCACTTGCGGACTGATATGGGCGCGTTGTATGAAAGATTGGGCCAATATGGGTTAGCAAGGCAGGTGTATCAAAAAGTTGAGATTTATTGGAAGCAACAGAAGAATTTTGATAAGAGTTTATTGATACGGAATAATTTGGGGGTGTTGGCGCATCTGAGTGGGGATTGGGCCGAGGCGTATCGTTTATTGGAGGGGGTGGTACAAGGTACACGGCAGATTCAGGAGTGGGGGACGGAATGGTTGGCTTTGGCTAGTTTGGGGGATTTGTTATTTGATTTAGGGGGGATGAGGGCAGCGGAGGCGATGTATGGGCAAGCGCGGGCGATTGTGGAGACGAGAAATATTCTGTGGGGGCAGAGATATTTAGATAGGGCTGATATTTTTATGTGGGGGCGTCAGGGGAGGTGGGAGGATGTGGCCGAGCGTTTGAGCTTGTTTGAAGCGATGCCAGAAAATGGGATGTGGCCGGATGAGTGGCATCATTATTGGTTTGTGGCGGGGTGGGCGGCCATGCAGCAACAGGAGTGGGAGCGGGCGGCGCATTGTTATGAGCAGGTGTGGTCAATGGGTGATGTGGGGGAACGGGCCGTGTGGTTGCGGGGTGGTTTATATTTAGCTTATGTGTATGACCGGCAGGGAGTAGGGAATAAGGTGGTCGGTTTATTGACGGCGGTGAGTGAGGAAGCGGCTAAGATGGGGGCGTATGCGTTATTTCAGCCGGTGGCGGTTGATTTAGGGGAATGGTTATCAGGGTGGACGGAACAAGTGGCGGGGTTGGTGCCGATTGTGGCGCAGATGGTGTTGTTTCAGCAGAAGTTGGGTGGGTATCGGCGGCAGGTGCGGCAGGAGGGGACGTTGGTAACGTTTGATGAGCCGTTGTTATTGATGTATGGGTTTGGGCGTGAGGAGGTGGTGTATCGGGGGGTGGTGGCCGAGTGGTCGACACAGGTGGCGCAGAAGATGATGTTTTTAGTAGCGCAGTATCCGAACGGGTTGAGTCGTGAGCAGATTGAGACCTATTTATGGCCGGAGGGGGTATCACAATCCAATTATCGGAAAACGGTAGCGCGGAGTCGGCAAGCGATTGATGGGGAACATCCATTTTTGATCTATGATGAGACGGGGCGGTACAGATTGGATGAGAGTTGGGATTATCAGTATGATGTGGCGTTATTTAAGTATCATGTTGAGTTGGGGATGAAATTGGATGATAAGACGCAGAAGATGACCCATTTACGGTTGGGGGTTGGTTATTACAAGGGGGCGTATTTGGTGGATTATGATGATGAGTGGGCGTTTCAAGAGCGGCAATATTTAGAGAAGTTGTATATGACGGCGTTAGAGACGTTGGCGCATGATGGTGTGGTACGTGGGGCGTGGGAGGAGGCGTTGGCGTATAGTGAGGCGATGTTGTTATTGGATCCGTATCGGGAAGAGGGGTATCGGATTGGGATGAAGAGTTATATGGGGATGGGGGAGCGGGGGGAGATGGCGCGGTTGTATGGGCGGTGTAAGGCTGTGTTGGCGGAGGGGTTGGGGATTGAGCCGAGTCGGCGGACGCGGCGGTTGTATGAGGGGTTTTTGGCCGAGGGGTAAGGGGGTTTTGGGGGGGGACTGAGGGGAGGGAGTGAGCTACAAAAAAGATTAATGAAAAATGAGAACGGTGTTAATGGGCTAATTGGCGTTGTTTTGTCACGGATTTGTCTCCCTCTTTGTCTGTAGGGCAAACCTATACTGAGGACAGTTAATTAATTCAGTAGTTTGCTGGACAAGGAGACAGAAAATGAGGCAAAAGTTTGAAGCAAATATGGTTAAGGTGGATCAGTTTTGGCATAGTAAACATGGCCGGTTGCTCGTTTTTATTACAGTGATGATGTTGATGGGGGTTGTGATTGGGGCCCCATCGGGTCAGGGTGGTTGTCCCGTTTCTTGTTAAGTAGAGTGTGTGTGTTTGTGCCGTGGGGGGGGGAGCGTTTTTTAAGCCGTTTTAGGGACGGGCGGGGAGTTTAGGGGGAGGGGGCTTTTTATTGAGCCATTTTAGGGGCAAGGGGGGAGCTGTTGTGCCATTTAGGGATGGGGTGGGGGGCTTTTTATTGAGCCATTTTAGGGGCAAAGGGGGGGAGCTGTTGTGCCATTTAGGGATGGGGTGGGGAGCTTAATTTTAAGGAAGAGACAAATGATTATGATAACGGCCGTTTTGGCATTGTTTTTGCTCATTAGCATATATGGTTGGTGGTATCGTTGTGGTTGGGAGGTGCCAGAATTCCAAGGTTTGAGCTGGTTATTGGCCTCGTTTGGTTTACAAGCTGGTTTTTATGGGTTTGATTGGTTGGTTGTGTGGTCGCAGGCGCATTATTTGGAATTATTGATGGTATCGCAGGTATTCGCTTTTATATTTGTGTATCGTAATCGACATATTAAAGGGGCGTTGTGGGTTTTGTTGGGTAGTGGTTGTAATGCCATTGTGATTTTTTTGAACGGGGGGATGCCGATTACGCTAGAGAGCGCTGTGTGGTTATACGGAGATGCTAGTTTGTTGCGGGTGGGTGAACAGTTGGGGAATAGTAAAGATATGGTTTTGATGGTTACTGACATGTCTTTGGGTTTTTTAGGGGATCGTTGGCATACGCCAGGGTGGTGGCCGTGGCGGTTCGTCTATAGTATTGGTGATGTATTGGTATTAATAGGTGTTGCGGTAGGGGTTTATGGTAGCTTGCAATGGCCTGTTGTTGAAGATGGAATGATATATGATGATCAAATATCAATTGAGATGGAATAGGTTAAAAACAGAAATAAAACGAGAAAAGCGAAACAAAAAAGTGGGGAATGAGTTACATCAGATGTCGGTACAAGAGTATGAAGGAATCAATTATTTGGTGGCGGCGGCGGTGGTGAATCGATCTTTTCGTCGATTGTTGCTACGGGATCCAAGTGAAGCGTTAGCGCAAGGGTATCAGGGGGTGATGTTTGTATTGACGGATGAGGAAAGAGCGGTGATTTGTGAGCGTGAAGGACGCACATTTGCTGAATTTTTGACACAAATAGAGAGGTTAAATGAGTGATATCAAAACGGATATGCGCCTGTTAATTGTTGATGATAGTAGATTTCACCATCGAATAATGGGGCAGATATTAGGCAAAATTGGGATGATGAATGTTGATTGTGTGATGGATGGTCAAGCGGCGTTGGCCGTGTTAACGATTTATCCCTATCAACTATTGTTTATTGATGTTGAGATGCCTTATTTAGATGGTATGGAATTGATTAGACGAATACGGCAAAAGCGGATTGGTTTTCAACCTTACATTGTGTTGGCAACGGCGAAACCGCATCGGTATGCAGAAGAGGCGCGACTGGTTGGGATTAATGATCAGATAGCGAAACCGTGTGATAATGATGAGATTGTAGCGGTATTGAAACGGGCCACAGCGTATTATTTAAAGTAAACAATCTACGAAAGCGTTACATGAATGAAGGGGTTTATGTTAGAATGGGAGGATGAAAGAAACGGATGATCCATTACAGCCCCATTCACATGAGCCTAATCCAGCGCCCCCCTCGGCCACGCCTGGTTTTTGGCTTCAATGGGACACGAATAAACAGTGGTTAACGCCAACAGATTTGAAAAAGTGGCCGTTAGTCCGTGTGCCGAATTGTTATATTGTTAGTACTGGCCACGGTCGATCGGGCCCTTTTTTGTTTGGTGGGGTAGCGATATTGACATTGATTGACGAGATGGTGGGGGAGATGGCGTGGACACAGGTGGAAGTGGTCAGTGGGGATGGGTTTGGGACACGATTGTGGGCGGAGGAGTTGCGTCGGGAGGGAGGTGATCAGATTATTTTGAGTTATGAACGAGATAAACGGCCGTTAACCCGTGAAGCTGGCTTGGTGCGTTTGATTGTGCCCAGTGAAGCCGATGATGCGTTACGTCAAGTCAAGTGGGTGGCAACGGTTACCATTAAGTGAGGTATTCTATGACCCAGTTTTCAACTGATGAAATTGTGATGTATACGACAGATTGGTGCCCAGATTGCCATCGGGCTAAATTTTTGTTTAAAGAGTATGGCATCAGTTATCGTGAAGTAGATGTGGAAGCGGATGTGGAAGCGGAGGCGCTGGTCAAAAAGTTGAATAACGGGTATCGGATTGTGCCCACGATTTTGTTTCCAGATGGGACGATGTTGGTGGAGCCGAGCAATGAGACGTTGTTGGCTAAAATTGATCCGGAGGGTGGTGTGCGGAGCGAATTATGAGTGCAACGGATAGTTGGCGGATTGAGTATGAGCAAAGTGAGTTGACAGCGGAGCGGTTGGGGAAAGATCCATTGATAGCGTTTAGACGGTGGCTAGCGGAGGCGGGAGAGGCGGGTTTGGCCGAGCCGAATGGGATGAATTTAGCAACAGTGGGGGCTGAGGGTCGGTTGAGTGTGCGGACGGTGTTGTTGAAGGGGATGGATGAGCGAGGGTTTATCTTTTTTACGAATTACGAAAGTCGGAAGGGGCGGGATATGGCGGCGAGGCCGCAGGTGGCGTTGAACTTTTGGTGGCAGCCGTTGATGCGGCAAGTGCGGATTGAGGGGCGGGCGGAGCGGTTGGCAGCGGCGGAGTCGGATGCGTATTTTGCTAGTCGGCCGCGGGGGAGTCAGTTGGGGGCGTGGGCATCGCCACAGAGTGAGGAGATTGGGGGGCGGGCGGTATTGACCGAGCGGTTGGCGGCGGTGACGGCGAGGTATGAGGGGGTGGCGGTGCCGCGGCCGCCGTATTGGGGTGGGTATCTGGTGGTGCCGGATAGGATTGAGTTTTGGCAGGGGCGGCCGAGTCGGTTGCATGATCGCTTTTTGTTTCGGCGGGTGGAGGGAGGGTGGGAGAGGGTGCGGTTGGCGCCGTAGGATTTGCTTGAGGTGGGGTTGGTTTGATGAAGGTTGGTGGTTTTTGACGCGGATTTTGGGGATTTGACAGATTTTTTGGTGTTGGCGACGTGAGGGGTGTGTGGGTGTTTGGTGGGGAGG
>DATHYN010000300.1:0-16433 GCA_035459145.1 Anaerolineae bacterium
CACCCCCAAATAAAACGGCGCCTCATCATACTTCACCCGCCCCGGCAACGTCACCCGCTCGGCCACCCCCAACCGCTCCGCCTCGGCCCGATACTGCGCCACCCGCGGATACCCCATAATCAAAAAATGCACATCCTCCCCCCACTCTTTCAAATACGCCGCCGCCCGCAACAGATCCGGTATCCCCTGATAGTCCGCCAACAAACCTAAATACGCCACCACCGGCCGCTCGGCCGGTATCCCCAATCGCCCCTTCAACGCCAATCGCTCCGCCTCCGCAAACCGCTCCGGATCAAACCGACTCGTATCCACACAATCCGGCAACGGCACAATCTGCTCCTCCGCCACCTCAAACTTATCCGCCAACATCCGTCCCGACCGCACCGAACTCGTCAAAATCGCTTTCGGCAACCGCCGACAAATAAACCGCTCCAACCGAAACATCGCCCGATAAATCCACCTGTCTGGATCCAAAAAGCCATGATCGACCATCTCCGCCGTCAAACTTCCCTGAAAATCAAATACCAACGGCGTCCGCCCCAAACTCAACCACGATAACACCCCCCCAATCAACGCCCCCTCATGCATATGCCCATGAATCACGTCCGGCCGCCATCGCAACCACCAAAACAGCGCCGCTCCCGCCAAATAAATATCAAAAGCGATCTTATGCCGCGATGAACCGACTTCATACTCTGCCCGATACGGCAACGGCCACGTCCGCTTAATCGTCAACCCCGGCACATCATTTCCTTTATAGTAGGTCACAATCAACACCTCATGACCCAACTCCTGTAGCGCCAACGTCTCTTCCAAAATGCGAATATGGCCCCCATAATCCCCAAAAAAGGAGGTGGGGGCGATCATTAAAATACGCACAATCCGTTACTACCCACCCCGCCCGAAACTACCAAACCAGTTGACCGCACTCGACATGCCGCTCACCTGATTGCGCAACGAATCTTCATTCCACTCATTCTTCTCCCGTGCCCGTAACCATTTGACCCGCGTCTCATTCAGCTCTTCAATCATCGCCACCAACTGCTCTGGCTCGCCCGAATGCACCAACCGCCGAATTGTCTGCATCTCTTCCATAAAACGATCAATCCATTTTAATGTCGCTTCCCGATTCTCCAAGGCCAACGTAGCGATATCCGCATCTTGCCCCAGTGCCAATGTGCTGAGGGCGAAACCACTGCCGGCAAAGCGCAACATATCCCGCCACCCTTGCGACTCGGCCAACGCATTCATCATCGCCGCCGCCACCAAACTCGGCAACGTCGTCGTCCCCTGCGCCAACCCATCATACTCCAACGGGTCCAAGAAAAACGGCGTCGCCCCCACCAACCGCCCAAAGTTCATCGCCGTCTCCACCGCTTGTGGATCCACTTTCGCATCCGGCATCACACAGAAAACACTGTTATAAAACAGGTCCGGTTGGGCCAAATCCAACCCCTCACGCCCATCTTCTAACCATTTAGCTGATAAAACCGGCATCACCCCCACATAATGCGCTTCTTTGATAAACTTCCCCGCCGAAGCCAGCCCCTGCCCTTTGCCCGGACTCATATCCAAGATAACCACATGCTCCTGCACCCGCGACCCAATCAGCTCCAACATATCATGCCGCCGATGAATGGGTAGCAACATCACCAATAGGTCCGCTTTGGCCGCCACTTTGCCCACATTCGTTTCCATCTTATCGATCAATTTCGCTTTGACCGCATCTTTCGCGCGGCCATGATCCATATCATACCCCACAATCGTCTTACTCGGCACCGTCTTCTGCAATGCCGCCGCCAACGACGCCCCAATCCGATTTAAACCTAAAATGCCTATCGTTGTCACTTCCATTTTCTTTCTCTCTCTACCTCACACATTAATGTTGTTCATCCGCCCATTGTAATTGAGCCAACAAACGTACTTCTTCGTCCGTTAAAATCTTCTTCGCCTCGGCCAACGGCGTCTGATGATACGCAATCAAGCGCACCACCAACGGCTCACCACCCGCCGCCGCCACCAGATCCGCCCCCACCGCCGCGTGCCGTGCTTTAATGGCTAACGGCCGTTGCCACCACGCCGCCCCCTGCCCCCACACCGCCGCCCGCGCCGGCCACGCCGTCGCCACGATCACCGCCGCTGTCCGCTCCCACACTCGCACACGCCCCCACGCCACCTTGCCAACATCATGCAACAACGCCGCTTGGCCTAAAGCGGTCTCCTCACCGCCCGCCGCCCGTGCCGTTTGCCACACAGCATAACTATGCCGCTGATCACGCTCATCAAAACGGCGAAATAACGCCATCAGCGGCGGTGGCAAAATCGTTTCAATGGCGGTCAGTTCGGCCGCGGCCAGCGGCCGCGGCCACAACGCACCCACCCCCTGCCGCAACCGATACCACAACCGCAACCTATCGACTGGCTCGGCCACTATGTTCTCTTCATCACTCATAAATATGTCGGCCAAAACTGACCCGATATAATGAACATAATAATTTGGATAAAGGGTATAATCACCTCCATCGCCGGAAAAACAAAGACCAACAACATCAACAAAATCAACCCATACCGCCGTAAACCAGATAACCGATACGCCAATTCCGGCGGTACAATCCCTTCCAAAATCGTAAACCCATCCAACGGCGGCACCGGCAAGAGATTAAACGCAAACAACAACAGATTAAAAAAGACCCCTATCTCTAAAAACATATACAAAGAGGGTAACATATCCGATGTCGGTGGTTCCATCGGCACCAAACCAAACCGCAACGGAATCGCAAACAACAACGCCATCAACAAATTAGCGATCGGCCCCGCCACCGCCACCAACGCGTGCGATACGCGCATATTCCCTTTAAACATCGACGGGGTCACCGGTGTCGACGCATAGCCAAAACCGGTCACAGCCACCAGCACCAACCCCACCATGTCAAGATGCACAAATGGGTTAAGGCTGATACGGCCGTGGGCCCGTGGCGTCGGATCACCTAACCAGTCAGCCACAATCGCATGCGCAAACTCATGATAAGCAAACGCCAGCACAATCACCAACATACTAGCTGTCAATAATGGCCCTGGATAAGTCGCTCCCTGTACAAAAAATATCATCACACTCTCCGCTATAATCCATCTGGTTTAATAACTTCAAAACATTAAACAGCTGATGTAATAATGGCTTCATCATCAAAATCATTGGTCAAATTATACCACTTAACCCCCAACCCGCCCCTTAATTCCCCCAACACTACCCCTTTTATACAATCTGCACAAACCACACCCCCTTTTTTTGATGCAAAATAACGGTAGCTATATCAACCACATTTTCCTATAATAATATCATGACTTGCGCTTAAATGCGCGGCTCAGTGGGAAATAGTGGGAAGTTCGAAAGAGATGCAACTGCATCTCTTTCGGCGTTTCTACTGGTTGTGACTTTATTCAAACAACCCCCGCTTAACCCCCTCCGATGTGTCTTGCAATCGAATCTTTTCGGCCGTAATCCCCGTAAATACCCCCTGCAAATCATCTTGTTGCCCTTCTTTCATCTCAATACCCAACTCATACGCGGCCAAGGCCAATACATGCGCCGTCACTGGCCCCACTACCAACAACAATAAAATCAAAACCAACGCTTTGCTCCACACCAACGGTGTTACCAGCACCGCCGCTATCAATAACATAACGACGCCCAACACCCCCACCTTACCTGTCGCGTGCAATCGTGTATACACATCCGGTAAACGACGAAAACCGACCACGCCAATCACCGAAAACATCGTTGCCACCATAATCGTAATCACTGCTAATAATTCAACTATCATTCTACCTCTCCTGCCACGGCATAACGGGCCAACGCCACTACCCCCACAAACCCTAAGGCCGTCAACCCTAAACCAACATCGATAAAGATGCTTGTCTCTTCAATCATCGCAATCAAAACCAAAACGCCTAAAATCAACGTTCCGATTAAATCAAACCCCATCAACCGATCAATCCGATTTTCACCGCGCCACATCCGCCAAACGGCGTAACCGATCAATAACGTATGCACGGCCAATGAAAAATACAACGTACCAATTAGCAACGTACTCATTCGAACAATGCCTCCAATTGCGCCACCCGCTTCGCCTGCGCCGCCGGCTCTGATTCCATCGCCGCCACCACATTTAAACTATGCACATACATCGTCCCCTCATCATCAATATCAACCACCAACTCACCAGGTGTCAAGGTAATCGCTTGGGCACTCAATACGGTAATGCCCTTCGCTGGATGTTTCGTTGGCAACGCCATAATCCCTTGGTGTACCCGAATATCACGGTTGATAACCAAGCCAGCTACTTGGACACTGCTAACCATCAAATCCCATAACAAGGTCACCACAAATCGTGTCCCCGACACGATTGCCCGTCCCCACCAATCAATACCATGTGGTTTCACCTCTGGTCGCATCAAAAAAGTGACCAGCGTCGCCAATAATAATCCCACTATCCAATTCAAGCCCTCGGCATTTGCCGTCAACCCCACATACAACAATGTCAACGGAACAATCCATGTAAAATAACCCATATGCTCTCTCCTTTATTTACGCTCAACAGTCGGTATAATTTCAACAACGGCCGGTGATATCAACGATACCATCTCAGCCAACATCCACCCCTCCAACATCTCCCCATCTAATTCATACTGAACTAAAAACCAATTTTTATCTTTAGTTACCCCCTTAACCGCAAAAAACAGCCCCTCTTCTACTTTAACCACAATCTGCATCTGTCTGTTAATAATCTCATAAATAACTGTCTCCACCCGTGTCACCAGTTCTACCCCACTGCTTTGATATGTCTTTTGCGTGGTGGCCGTGGGGATGGCCGAGCGTACCACCCCTGTTGGCGCTAATTTTGATAATGGTTGTAATGACTCGGCCGCCTCACTCTCCGCCACAGCCATCTCAGCTATCTTTGGCCTATTTGGCCTAACTGTACTCGCAACATCTTCCGCCCTTACCTCACTCCTATTAATCAAATAATATCCCCAAAAAAGCCCCCCAACTCCAACAGTCCCAAGAAAAAGTAACAGCATCGACGAAAAAGATAGATACAGCACGCCATCCTCAAATAATAGCGGCAATAACACCCCACAAAGCGGTACACCCATAAAACCCAGACCCACTAACACAATAGCCCATTGCACTTGCCCCATCTCTTGTGCCGCCTCTTCTTTATATACCCACCTCTCATGCTCAGAATCCTCGGCCAACGACACCTCAACATACCCCCCCCACTGCCCTCGAATCCCCTCTAACTGCTTCAAAATCCCTTCGTCATGTACCCGCTTCATCGCCTGATTAACGTCCATCAAAAAAGGATGCAACTCCACTATCTCAATCCGCTCCCTCTCTGCCCTTAGCACCAACTCATCATGTTTATCAATTAACTTTTGCAAACTGTCCCAATCAACATTTTTATCCATCATGCGCCTCGCTTACATCCATGCCAATACAACCTAATAATCGCATGGCTATGGTACCAGCCCCAAAACCGCCTCTACATACGGGTCTGGTTTCATAATCCACTCGGCCGTCGCCTCAGCCACCACCAACAACGGCTCAGCCCACAAACCCAACACCACCACCCCCAACAATAACAACGCCGGCGCCCACAACCGATCCCCACGCTTAAACGGCAAATCACCCTCGGCCGGCACCCACCACACTCGCATAAATGCCCGCATCGTATACACCAACGTCAAAATCGCCGCTACACCGATTAACCCCAACGACCAATACCCCATCCCCGCTACCCCACTATTAAAAATCAACATCTTGCTAATAAACCCACTCGTCGGCGGAATCCCCGCCAACCCCATCGCCCCCACAAAAAACAATATCCCCATCCGCGGATGCGCCTGCCCCACCCCCACAATATGCTCAAAATCAGCCGATTTCACCGGCGCCCGACTAGCCACCGCCCCCGCTAACATCAACATCGCCGCCTTAATCAACGCATGATTCACTGTAAACACCAACGCCGCCGCCAACGACAACGCCGTCCCCCACCCAATCCCCACTAAAATAAAGCCTACCTGGGCCAATGTCGAATAAGCCAACATCCGCTTCATATTATGCGTCCCAATCGCCGCTAAACCCCCAAAAACAACACCCACTACCCCCACCACCAACAAAATCGTCTGCAATATCTCTGCCTGCTCAACAAACAACAACGTTGTCATCCGCAAATAACCATACACCCCTAGCTTAACCACCACCGATGATAACGTCGCACTCACCGGGGTTGGCGCCGCCGCATGAAAATCTGGTTGCCAAAAATGGAATGGTACCGTCGCACTCTTAATCATAAAGGTTGCCAGCAACAATCCCCCAGCAATCAACGCCAGTGGCGTCGTCTCCGCTGCCAAAGCCACGCTCAATTGCGCCATATTGACCGTCCCATAACTGATATACAATCCCCCACACGCCAACAACAAAAAGGCGGCCGCCAACAAACTGATATAAAAATATTTAAACGCCGCTTCAACCCCAAATTTATCATCAGCCACCGCTGTTAACAAAGTACCACTTAACACCAACAGCTCAGCAAACACAAACAGATTAAACAGATCCCCCGTCAAAAATGTTCCTGTTAAACCCGTAACCAACAACAAAAACAATGTGTAAAAACTGCCATATCCCGTTACTTTATCCCCACACCCCAACGCATACACAAACCCCAATAACATCACCAACTGGCTCATCACCACAAACATGGCCGATAACCAATCCCCCACCAAGGTAATCCCTGTCGCTACCCCTTCGACAACTTCCCATCGACCCGCATGAAAGACCAACGCTGTTCCCGTCGTCGCCACCACTTGCAACAAGCGACTACTCGCTACCAGACTAACAACCATCGTCCCCAAGGCAAATGGCCCCCGCCAACTAGCTGGCAATAGCAACAACAACATACTCCCTACTAATGGAATTAAAATCGGTAATAACGGTAAATGCAACTCTATCATGCTTTATAATGCCCTTCTAAAATATTTGTAAGACAATGGCCTTTATGCTATTTAAATCTTAATTTGTTTAACCAAATGTCAACACAACCTTGTTTAATGCCCTTAATGCTTCAAACCATTGATTTCATCTAAATCACCCGTCCCATAACGTGCCGATACGATGTACAACATCGCTAAAATCACAGCGACACCCCCCATACTAATGACGATAGCAGTCAACACAAACGCTTGCGGCAACGCATCCGGCATCACATCTTTCGCTTTATCGTAAGCGGGTACTAATCCATTCTGGCTACCAGCCGCCAACAAAAACAAATTGATCGCATTCCCTAATAAAATAATGCCAATCGCCGACCGAATAACATTACGTTGTAACATTTGATAAATAGCTACGCCAAATAGCATCCCAATACCGATTGATGTTAATAAGACCATCTTCTAATCACCTATTTATTGCTCATATTTTTATTGACTATCCATTTTTTCCGCTTCATCAAATTCCGCTTGTGCCGCCCGATGTATCTGCACAGCCAAAGCAGCTGGTCGGCCTAATGTATCCAAAATCAAGCTGACGCCACCAACAACGGCCGAGGCAATCGCCACCTCAAACAAAAAGCCGGAACTAAATTTCATCCCCTCTGGCAACGGTAAACCAATCATCTTGCCAAAATCAACCGAAGCCAAGAAATATCCTTCGACCCCCATACTAATCAAGCCAGTCACAATCACTAACAAAACGCCCAAAGAAATAAATCCATGCGGCCGTAACCACCACAACCGCCGCCTCGTCTCCCGAAAACCAAAGACCACATACCATAACCCAATCGCCAAACTAATAATAACCCCTGCCGTAAACCCATCACCCGGCTGTTCATGCCCATACAGCATATGGATTCCCCCAATCACTAGCGCTACTGGCAATACCATCGTTACCACAGCTTGTAAATAAGCCGATACCGGCCGTTCGCCAATAGAAAATTGCATTAAAGCCGCTAAACTCGGCTCCATCCGATTGGCCACCGCCGCCTCATGGTCACCATGCTTCCGCGCCGCCCATCGGAACAACGTAAACACCCCAATGCCAGCTAAACTAAACACCGTAATCTCAATCAATGTATCTAACGCCCGAAAATCAACAATCACTGCCCCTACAATATCACTTGCCCCCGTCAACGCTTTGGCACTCTGTTCGTAATAAGGAGTGACTAAACTCACCCTCGGCCGCGTCGACAACGCCATATAACTCATCCCCGCCACCAATAAACCACCCCCCGTCGCTATCCCAGCTCGCAACCACGAAATCTGACTCTGCAACGTCTGCGCCGCCCGCCTCTGCTCCCGTGGCAACCGATCCAATGCCAACACCAAAATCACCGTCGCCAATAAATCAACCACAATCTGCACCAACGCCACATCCGGCGCTGGCTCCACCGCCATATACACCGCCACCGATAAACCCACCGCCCCCAACGCTAAAATCGCCCCAAAATCTCGCTTCAACACAATCGTCGTCACCGCTGCCGCCACAATCGTCACCAACGACACCAACCGAATCAAATCAAACTCTAACCGCGTATCATCAAATAACTCAAAGGGGGCTAACGTCGGCCAATCAAAGCGCCACAATAACAACACCAACACCCACATCGCCACCATCATCACCGCTAAATAATGACGCAAATAACCTGTCTGCGTCCGCGTCGCCCAAAACGCTAACCGATCCATACCTCCCAATACCCCATCATAAACGCGATTAAATGACCATCTCTCCTCTCGCTTAATTAACCAGCTTCGTTGACTAAATAGAATCAACCCCGCCGTGATCGCCCCCATCGATAACAGTAACGGTATATTAATGCCTGTCCATAACGCCAACGACACTTTTACTTTATCTCCATATGCCGCCTCGGCCGCCTTCCCAAAAAACGTCGCCACAATCGCCGTATTTGGCAACAACCCCACCCCCATCGACGCCAACGCCGGCAACAACGGGGCCATCACCATCCCCCACGGCGCCTCATGCCCCTTAACCCCCTTATCCCGCGGCTCACCCATAAACACATCAACAATCACCAACCCCGCCTGCACCAACTTAAATGCCGCCGCCACCACAATGGCTAAAACAAACAACCAAGATGTAGCTGTCGATAATGTCGGATGCACCGCTGTCGCTAATAATGTCTCTTTGGCCAAAAAACCAAACATTGGTGGTGACCCCGCCAACGACAACCCCGCCATCACCACCACCACAAACGTGATCGGCATCGACTGCCGTAAGCCACCTAACCGGCTCAACAACCTAGTCCCCGTCTCATGATCAATAATCCCCGCGCACATAAATAACGCTGACTTAAACAACGCATGAGCAATAACTCCAATCACCAACGCTTTAAACGCTATCTCCGTCTCCTGCCCAATTAAAAACGTCAACACGCCCAACTGCGAAATCGTCGAATATGCCAACAACCCTTTCAGATCATCTTGCTGAATCCCCCAATATGCCCCTGTCACCATCGTGACTAAACCAACCGTACTTAACAACCAAAACCAAGATTCTGTCCCCCCCAGCGCCGGATTTAACCGCGCTAATAAATAGATCCCCGCCTTAACCATCGTCGCACTATGCAAATAAGCACTCGCCGGTGTCGGCGCACTCATCGCCGCGGGCAACCAAATATGGGCCGGCACCTGCGCCGACTTCGTAAATGCCCCAAACGCGATTAACCCTAATACCACCCAATACAACTCATGTTGCTGAATGACCTCAGCCTGGCTAAAAATCGTCTTGAAATCATACCCGCCAGCTATATGCCCCAAAAACAACGACCCCGCCAACAACGCAATCCCCCCGCCCCCCGTAATAAATAACGCCTTAAACGCCCCTTTGCGTGCCGATTCATACTTATACTTATAAGCAACCAGCAAAAAACTAGTAATGCTCGTCCCCTCCCAAAAAAGGAACATCGTGATCAAATCCCCCGCCACGACAACGCCTAACATCATTCCCATGAACAATAACAAATAAGCAAAAAACCGATTCGCATCCTTGTCATCAGCGAAATAATACCCCCCATAAATCAAAATCAACACCCCAATACCCGCCACCATCAACCCAAACAAAGCCGATAACGCATCATAATAAAACGAAATGTTTAAATTAGCCGCCGGCACCCACGCCCAAGACCAGCTCAAATACTTGTCTTCAACTAACCACCACGCTCGCCCCAATAACCCCAAACTCATTAGCGGGAAAATAGACAATAACCAACCACGCGCCGCCGTTATCGGCATCCATTTACGCAACACCCATACAAGCAACGCCCCCATCCATACGCTTCCAATTGCACTCCAAATGATCATTCTTTCTTATCCCATCTTAATAAACTGTAACATAAATAACCCAGAACGCTGTCATTCCTGCGCAGGCAGGAATCCACTTATAATCTGACAGCATGAGGAACTTCCCAACTCTAGATTCATTCGGTTACACTCTACTTAATACTCCGTAACATAAATTTTCTTAACTTCCACCTAGACAGAAGAACTATTAAAAACTTTGTTTACAAAGCAGTTAATACACTGTTTCATGAATAATACCAACAAAAACCAAAGCGTAACCCGATTTAGTTTAAAGCGCTTACACGCGACTACACCTCATTCTACCACCAAGCTTCAGTTTCTCATCACATCACTTATCTCCCCCTAAAAAAAAGCCGACGCAAGCTTACAAGTTAAACTCGTTTGCCCACGTCGGCTTATTCGGCAACCACTGCTCACTAAAAATAAACAACGTTTGCCAAATCCGCCAACATTTGCTGACATTCTCTTGATAAACAATGTCTGCCAATGCTACATTCACAACCAATCATTGATTGTTTGTATCGTCTCTTCGGCGTCTACATGGTATCATATAATCTAGCTACAATCAACCAACTTGTCCAGCTCTTATACAGTTTTTATACAACACAACCTGGACAACAGGAGCAATACATGTTAAAAACAATTGGCCAAACAGAAGCTGAATTAACGACCGCTATCGTTCAATTCGAAAAAGAGTACCTCGGCCGCGGCCCCAAAGACGCCCGTACCTATATCATTAATGACATGATCTTCATCCGCCTCCAAGGCCTTCTCACCCCTGCTGAACAAAAACTATCCCAAAATAAAGAGGGTCGCAATCTCGTCAAAGAGACAAGACGACAACTGTTCGAATCTTCCCGACCACTCCTCGAACAAGTCGTAACCAATATCACTGGTGCCAACGTCATCAGCCTCCACACCGATATGAGTAGCAAAACAGGTGAACGCATCGTTGTCCTCACCACCGATACCAACCTCGAAGAAAAATACAATCGCTAAACATAGTACCCTATCACGGCCCAATCGGCAAAAACTCAGACCCAGACCCAAATAAAATCCAAACTGACAGCAATAATAACATCGCCACCACACATAAACCCAAAACCATGATCCCGCCAATCACTATCTGCACCAAACTCAAACTCCCACCCACATCCTCTTCAATGCCAAATAACGCCCTCTTCTTCACAAACCAATACAAAACCCCAACTTGCATCAACATAAACATAAATAAAATCGATCCACCCAGTACACCACCCAATGGCTCTTGAAACGCAACTAAGAAATACATTAAACTCACTAACAATAACCAAAAAAAGGCTGCTCCATGCACCAACATCACAAATAACCACCCCCACCCCCGCATCTGCCACACCCCCCATCCCAATCCCATCACAAATATAATCCCTATCCCACAAACAGTACTCGTAAAAATCGTCAATCCCATCGGATTGTGATTAAAAATCATAATGTCAAAATAAGAGCGCCCCAACGACACCAACCACATCCCCCCTAATAACCACAAAACAAAGGCATACGCCGTCGCACAACCCGGCCGCTTTTTCCGCTCTTCCACCATCGCTTCCTTCTCTCTCATCCGTATTTATCTCCTTTTCATTATCCCCCCACCCCTTCAACCATTATTATCCCATTGTACCCCAATTTCCCCAACGCCACGCTTCATTCCATCCCCTCTGATGGTAGCGCGATTTGTTAAATCGCCAGACTCCCACCTAAACACCCCACCTCACTTCACCAACACCAAAATCTATCCAATCCCCAAAATCCGCGTCAAATCCCACCAACCCCCACCAAACCATCCTCCTCCTCAAGCAAAACCCGTCTACCAGGAAATGTCAACACAACCTAACTCCCAACAAGAAAAAAGGCTACCCTTTCCATCAAAAGGGTAGCCTCTATCATCAAAAACACAGCCAGTCGCTACGCCACAATATTCACCAACCGACCCGGCACCACAATCACTTTGCGTGGCTCTTTACCCGCCAACCGCTCCACAATCGCTGGATCCGACAACGCCGCCGCTTCCGCATCCGCATTCGATACATCTGCCGCTACCTCAATCTTCGCCCGCACCTTGCCGTTGACTTGAACCACCAACGTAATCGTATCTTCCTTGGCAATCTCTTCATCCCACGTCGGCCACGCCTGCTCATGAATACTCGTCTCGTGCCCGCGTTGCGACCACAACTCTTCACTAATGTATGGCGCAATCGGCGCCAACAAATGCAACATCATCTCAATCCCCTCCTCCCACGCCCCTACACTCACATTCGCCGCCCGCTCGGCCTCCACCAACGCATTCCGCAACTCCATCAACGCCGCCACCGCCGTATTAAACGCAAACCGCTCCAAATCATCCGTCACCTTGGCAATAACCTGATGCGTCTTCCGCCGCAAATTAGCCGTCGCCTCCTCATCTTCCCCCTCCGGCGCATAATCCGCCGTCGCCAACGACCACACATCACGCAAAAACCGTTGCGGCCCCTTAATCCCATCATAATTCCACGGCCCACCCAATTCCCACTTCGCAAAGAACATAATATACGCCCGCACCGTGTCCGCCCCAAACTCCTGCACCAAATCATCCGGCGCTATCACGTTCCCCCGCGACTTCGACATCTTCTCGTTATCTTCCCCCAATACCATCCCTTGATTGAACAACGCCTTCATCGGCTCATCATCCGTCACCAAACCCATATCACGCATCGCTTTGGTGAAAAACCGCGTGTAAATCAAATGCATCGTCGCATGTTCAATCCCACCCGTATACTGATCCACCGGCAACCAATACGCCCCCTCTTCCGGATCAAACGGCCCCTCATCATAATCAGGACTCAAATACCGATATTGATACCATGACGAACACATAAACGTATCCATCGTATCCGTCTCCCGCGTCGCCGCCGCCCCGCACACCGGACACGTCGTATTCAAAAATCCTTCATGCGACTTCAACGGACTCTCCCCCGTCGGCATAAACGCTACATCTTCCGGCAACATCACCGGCAACTCATCATCCGGCACCGGCACCGCCCCATGCTCATCACAATACACAATCGGAATCGGCGAACCCCAATACCGTTGCCGACTAATCAACCAATCACGCAACCGATAATTAATCGACTGTTCCCCCTTCCCTTGCTCGGCCAACCACGCCGTCACCTTACTCACCGCCCCTTTCACCGCAATCCCACTGAATTGGCCCGAATTGATCAACACCCCCTCCTCTTTTTCCGTGTACGCCTCTGCCAATGGCCCATCTTCATCCGTCCGATTAGACCCGCGAATGACCTCAACAATATCCAAATCATACTTCTGGGCAAAGGCAAAATCTCGCTCATCATGCGCTGGCACCGCCATAATCGCCCCGAAACCATAATCCATCAACACATAATCCGCAATCCAAATCGGAATCTGCTCACCATTCACCGGATTAATCGCATAACCACCCGTAAATACCCCCGTCTTTTCCCGATCAGCCGATTCCCGATCGATACTGCTCATCCGCTCGGCCGCCGCCTGATACGCCGCCACCGCCTCCTCCTGCTCCGCCGTCGTCACCGCCCCCACCAACGGATGCTCCGGCGCCAACACCATAAACGTCGCCCCCCACAACGTGTCCGGCCGCGTCGTGAACACCTTAATCTCATGCCCACCCTCGGCCGTCTCAAATACCACATTCGCCCCCTCAGACCGCCCAATCCAATTCGTCTGCATCACCTTGACCCGTTCCGGCCAATCAATCCCACTAAAATCCAACAACTCTTCCGCATACGCCGTCGTCCGGAAGAACCATTGCTCCAAATGCTTCTTAATCACCGGCGTGCCACACCGCTCACAATGCCGATCTTCACCCCACACCTGCTCCCGCGCCAACGTCGTATTACAATTCGGACAAAAATCAACCGCCGCATGCTTACGATACGCCAACCCTTGCTCCATCAACTTCTTGAAGAACCATTGCGTCCACTTATAATAAGAGGGATCACACGTCACCGCTTCCCGCTCCCAATCAAACATCGTCCCCATACTACGCAACTGTCCCCGCATCCGCTCAATATTCGCCTTCGTCCATTTCGCTGGATGAATATTTCGCTTAATCGCCGCATTCTCCGCCGGCAACCCAAACGCGTCAAACCCCATCGGGAACAACACATTATACCCTTTCATCCGCATAAACCGCGCCCGCGCATCACTTGGTGTCATCGCATACCAATGCCCAATGTGCAAATCCCCCGATGGGTACGGCAACATCGTCAACGCATAATGCTTCGGCTTCGACTTATCAATCTCCTGCCGATACAACCCTTGTTCTTCCCATATCTCTTGCCACTTCGCTTCAATTTCCGCTGGATTATAATTTGACTCACTCATTTTTTATCTATCTCCCTAAAACTTTACTTCACTGATGGTTGTTAAGGTCAATTATCCAAAAATTCAATCACCTTAGGTGCAAAATCGGCCACATTCGCCTGTGCTGCTTCGTGTCCACCAGTTGCGTACGTCTCTAGCGTCACATCTGGTATCCGGGCCGTTAACCGCTCGGCGTTCTCATAAGGAATCGCCGGGTCATCTTCAGCCCACGCCAGCAACACAGGCTGACTAAGTGTCCCTAAATGGGGTAATTGACTCGGTAACACCGCCGGCGCCGTTAAGACTAAATGCGTCACTCGCTCCGGATAACTCAACGCCGTTTGCACTGCCACCCCCCCGCCCCAGCTTTTGCCCAGGAGAACGGCCGTTTGCTTCTGCAACCCATTCATAATCTCCGCCACCACTCCCGCCGCTCGTTCCCCCATCAACGGCACCGCATCAATCGCCGGACTCTGCCCCCACCCCGGCATATCCACACTCACCACACAATAACCAGCCGCGGCCAATGGCCCCATCATCGGCTCCCACGTCTGCCAACCATTCCGCTTACTCCACCCATGAATCGCCAACACCAACGGCCCTGACGCATCACCCGTCAATTTGCCGTATACTGTATTAATCTTCAACTTGATGTAAACATCATCCATAAACCACACCCTCATGAAACCCGTTAAAACACAAAAAACCTCTTTCGTTCAGAGACGAAAGAGGTTCCGCGGTACCACTCTGATTAATAGTTTTGGTGGACCTAAAGGGGCTCGAACCCTTGACCTCTACAATGCCATTGTAGCGCTCTCCCAACTGAGCTATAGGCCCAAAATACTACTCACTCAAACACGTAACGTGTGCGACTCGTCGCTCGCTACTACTTTCACGAACGAGGTTCCCAGGCGAGTTCAGTCTCTACTTGTTACTCTTTCAGCCAATGAAGTAACTCTCTAAAGGACGAAACCTACTACTCCTGTTCCTAACCTTTGGGATATTCAATTAATCAGTTGGAACACCGCAGTGGACCTGAGGAGACTTGAACTCCTGACCTCTACAGTGCGATTGTAGCGCTCTCCCAACTGAGCTACAGGCCCGAAGGCAGATAAGATCATACCGCATCCCCCAACAGTTGTCAACCCCCAATTCCCACCGACAATTACAATTCAATTAATACCCCTTGCCTCTTCCCCCTGTCCCCATTATACTAAAATCAGGTTGTGTTAACATTTCCTCTGGTATATGGTTATTTTATACCAGAGGAAATGTTAACACAACCAACTTATAAAGCCTGAGGGGAACTTCTCCCCTCCCATCAAAGGAAAAAAAATGAGCGATAAATATAAAATTTCTATCACTTACTGTGTACCCTGAAACTATAGTCAACGAGCTGTCCGTGCGGCAGACGATCTTTTGACCAACTACCAACACATTATCGAATCCCTCACCTTCTACACCGGGAGCAAGGGCGCCTTTGAAGTCACCGTCAATGACGAATTGATCTTCTCCAAACAAACAATGCAAAAACGACACGCCGAAGAAGGAGAAGTCCTAGAACTTTTCCAAGAACTAATCGGCCCCGATGTCGAGCCCTACCCTACTAAATAAGAAAACACCCTAACCCCCTTCGAGAATACTGTCGTTTTTTAACATTTCACCGCTAAATCAGCTCCCAAGCC
>DATHYN010000301.1:0-1151 GCA_035459145.1 Anaerolineae bacterium
CGCCGCCTGTGCCGCCTGCCCCGCTGACTTAAAACACCGCCCCAAACGATTCAGCGTAAAACACCGTTGATAGCTCGGTTCCTCCCCCAGTTGCCCAAGGATGCCTGAAAAAATCTCCGCCGCCGCCTGTAGCTGCCCTTGCCCAAACAGTTGTTCCCCCAGATTGCTCTGCGCTATAAACCACTGCTTAGATCCCACTGCCCCCAGATGGTGCGTTTGCTCCGTCAGTTGCTGGCGATCCTTATTCATCCCAAAAACCATCAGAAACCTGCTGACCTTATCAACAAAATCTACTGCATAGTCCGTCTCCGCCGCCAAAGCCCCCCGCACCCCATAGAGCAAATTCGGCAGTTCCCGCATCGCTATAGCACGCACTTCATAGGGATTTTTCTTGTCTTCAAAATACAACCACCGCGACAGAGCATAGTACCGCTCCCGATGTCTTTTAATTAGCTCCCCCCTTTCTTCATCAGCTAGGCGAAACTGCTCCCCCCTTTTTAAGGGGGGCTGGGGGGGATCATCCCACAGAGCCGGAGCCAACGTCGGATGAAACTTCAAATACGGCACAGAAATATTCGGCAAATGCTCAAGGGTTATCAACCCCACCGCCACCAAACTATCCCGTAACCCCTGCCATGCCCCTTCCTCAAATTCCATAATCGCCAGCAAATCATCCTCAAACGCCCCACCCTGAAACACCCCCAACCTCGGCAACAACTCCCGCGCCTTTTCATCCAACCGATCCAACGACAACTGCAACGAAGCCCGTAGCGACTTATTCTCGTGATCCGGCAACTCATCCAAAACCCGTTCCAACCGCAGCCCCAACTCCCCAATCCGTCGCGTTTTCAACTGCCGCGCCAATAGCCCAATCGATAACGGATGAAAATCCACCCGCTTAA
Organism: Anaerolineae bacterium; assembly: GCA_035459145.1. Classification (GTDB taxonomy): domain Bacteria; phylum Chloroflexota; class Anaerolineae; order Promineifilales; family Promineifilaceae; genus DATHYN01. Next base: position 903 of record DATHYN010000301.1, read on the forward strand.
ACAATTCGATCAAAGCCTCCCGTTGCGGCAACTCGATCTGTGGCTCCGGCGGCAACTTTACAAGAGCATTAAAATAATTCACCGCATCATCCGCAGATAAACCCCGTAATGGCATCGCAATATGCTTGCGCGTCCCCTGATGCTCATAACCCACCGCCTGCAAATTCCCATCCCGCGTCGTCACAATCACTTTTACGCTAGACCCCATCTCCGACCAAACCTTCGCCGCTGCCAACAGATCCCGTAACA
>DATHYN010000302.1:0-1127 GCA_035459145.1 Anaerolineae bacterium
GTGACGCGGTCGAAGCCATCGTTTTGGCGAATGACAATTAGGTCACGTCCCGCTCCAGTCGTAATCACATCATTGCCGGGGCCGCCATCGAGGCGATCGTTTCCTCTGCCGCCGACTAAGATATCGCGACCGCTGCCGCCAAAGAGGCGATCGCTATCTGCGCCACCATCAAGAAGGTCATCGCCTGTACCGCCGATGAGGGTATCACTCCCAGATTGTCCAAAGAGGCGATCGTTATCATCGCCACCATCAAGAAGGTCATTGCCCGTGCCGCCGATGAGGGTATCGTTACCAGCTTGTCCAAAGAGGCGATTGTCACCGCCCAAGCCGCGCACCACATCATTGCCCCCCAGAGCCCGAATCGTATCGGTACCCGCTGTGCCGATGAGGATATCGTCAAACGGTGTGGGATCATTTACATCGGTGACGGTAATGTTAAACAGTTGTGCGGTGCTTAACCCACCCGCATCGGTGAGCGTTACCTCAACGCCATAGCCATTGTCATTGCCTACATCCAACGGTTGTTCAAAGTCTGGTGCGGAGAGGAAGGACAGCACACCCGTTGTGGCATTAATCGTAAACAACCCTTGGTCTTCCCCACCACTGAGACTGTAGGTGAGGCCATCCCCCTCACTACTGCTATCGTCTGTGGCTTCAATATCAACCACCAGCGTGGTGTTTTCCAACACATTCCCCGCGCTATTGGTCACAATCGTGGGCGCTTGGTTAACACTGCCAAACACCACATAGCTAGAGCCTGAATAGTTGCCGTTGGGGTCGGCACCGTTTGCCCCAATGATCAGGTCATCGATGCCATCGCCATTGATATCCCCGGCACTGCTAACCGAAAAACCGGAACGGTCAAATGTCGCTGCCCCATCAATGCGAAAGCCGTTTATGCCATTGAGGCTAGAGAGATTGAGGGTGCTACTAAACTCACCCCCACTGCCAAACACCACATAGCTGGAGCCTGAAAAGTTGCCATTGGGGTCGGCACCGTCTGCCCCAATGATCAGGTCATCGATGCCATCGCCATTGATATCCCCGGCACTGCTAACCGAACGACCGGAAATGTCATACGCGGCTAACCCATCAATGCGAAAGCCGTTGATGCCATTGAGGCGAGC
>DATHYN010000303.1:0-22565 GCA_035459145.1 Anaerolineae bacterium
CACATGGGAGATAGCGATCGTAATACCACGTTCACGTTCTTCTGGCGCATTATCAATTTGATCAAACGCCGAGAAGTCTGCCCAACCTTTCAACGATAACGATTTTGTAATCGCTGCCGTCAACGTTGTTTTACCATGGTCGACATGACCAATCGTACCGATATTTACATGCGGTTTTTCCCGCACAAATTTCTCTTTGCCCATAATTTATCCAAACCTCTGCAAAATAGTTGGGTGTCAATAATTCTCAAAAAATGCAAGCTAGTCTAGACACCATCTTACATTTTCACTAAATTATCCTTGCCCTAAGATATGTTAATACTGGATGCAAATGACTTTTTTCGAGATTACTTAGATGAGTTGACGCTTTCATAATAATACCCCGCCATTACCAGAATGGCGGGGTATGGAGCCCTCGATGGGATTTGAACCCATGACCTCATTCTTACCAAGAATGCGCTCTACCCCTGAGCTACGAGGGCAATTACAAGGTGGGCCAGGCAGGACTCGAACCTGCGAAGGCATAATGCCAGCGGAGTTACAGTCCGCCCCCTTTGCCACTCGGGACACTGACCCATAATAAATACCCTACAGAGCCGACGATGGGACTTGAACCCATAACCTATGCTTTACAAGAGCATTGCTCTGCCAATTGAGCTACGTCGGCTTAACCCGACTCCAGCTATCTAGAATGCGTATGATTTTGTCAATTGCACACGGACTATCAAGTATAGCCACTCTTTTGTTATAAGTCAACCCCTTTTTTGAAATTCAATCTCTTTTTAGTAGGGCTTTGACTAGCAACAACAATATTATAAACCATACTAATCACTTTTGACAATGGCAATTGCGAAACTAATGGAAGACAGGTACAATAATGATTGGCTCTGTACTATATGTATTAGAGAAATAGTACTAAAAATGCTACACTAATTACACAGCTATGGTAAAATTGACGTTGTTGTAGTGTAATATATGTAAATAATTGCAGTAAATGTAAATGGATATTTCAGTTAGCCGTCTCAATAATCGCATGGCCGTTCAGTTGCCTACAGAATTGCCGTTAGGGCTTGTTTTTGTCGTGGGTGATGTTGAAAATGTCAATGATTACCACGATCCAGAAACGCCTGTCGTCTGTTATATCCGTGATCGAGAACATTACTTGCGTTGTCATTTTACACAACGCATCGCTGAAGAAGTAGAAGTCGAAATTGGTAGCAAAATTCGCGCGGGTGGTCACCTAGCATTCGATCCCCAATCAGCCCAATACTACTTATTAGCCCGTGATGTAGAGGTTTTAGAAACATTACCTTCGCTGGCCGCCGCTCAAGGTCAACGAGCTTCCCTCACAACCATTCTACAAGATGTAAAGCGCCGAGCCGAAGCAACCTCAATAGCTACTGCCGAACTCCCTCCTTGGGTCAAACAATTAGCCCCCCCTGACCTAAAATCAGAGCTCGCCATTATTAACCAAGATTGGGAAGTTGCTGCTGAACAGGTTTTAGCTGGTCTCGATGACAGTAACAATAATGGTAATAATGATGATGAAAACCAAGATATAGGCTTAAGTAGTGAACTGCTTGACCAATTATCAGCTGCCATGGACAGTGACGAAGATGTAGATTTACCCCTTCACCTCCTACCAGAGCAAGATAGTGAAGACATGTCTGATGCTGTCATAGATGAGATGCCCTTAGACGACGACAATCTTGTAACTGATGAAGATCAAGCTGTTATTGATACCGATGTTTTCGCTACCAGCAATGAGTGGATGCTAATGGGCCTTGGTTTTACAGCTGGCTTTATACTAGCTCTCGTTGTTGCCGGCATTCTCTATATGACATTTTAGTCCTCATTTCCCCTACTCTTCTGCTAAGAAAATTTGTTTGTCCGTACAATGCAAGTAAGCCCCTCTTACGGCTGAGACAATCTACTCATAGCTAAAAATTCTATTGCAAAATATCAAAATCAAATTGCAACATCATGACTATTGTGTTATACTATCGATTAGCTTTTTTATAAAATATAGTGTGAATTATAAAAAGTGGGTTCCGCCCACTTTTTTTGTTCACTATTTAGGACAACCTATACTTGATTCTAGCCAACAAGCATTGGCCAATCGTAGACAAAGATCAATAATATAGGTTGCCCGTTTTAGCATGTACAGATAAGGTTATTTTTCATGAAAAGCCAATTTATTCTTGCTTTCAATGAAATTTGTGAATCACGTGGGTTACCTAAAGAAGAGGTTATTGAAGCGTTAAAAACCGCTTTGGTTTCCGCTTACCGCCGGAATACCAATGTGAGTAACACACAAGAAGTTACTGTCGAAATCGATGCCCGCACGGGTGAACCAACTATCTTCGCCGAAAAAGAAGTGGTAGATAGTATTATCGATAATCGTACAGAAGTAATGCTTGATGTCGCTCAACGTAGTGGCTACCCCAAAGCTGAGCTAGGGGATATGGTCATGGTTGATAGTACCCCTAGTGATTTTGGTCGTATTGCCGCCCAAACCGCTAAACAGGTTCTATTACAACGGGTGCGTGAGGCAGAACGGGAACAACTTTTTGAAGATTTCTCCGCTCGTGAGGGCGAAATTATTAATGGAACTGTCCAAAGTATTAGCGGACAACATATCACCATCGGCCTCGGCCGCACGGAAGCGATCCTCCCCAAAAGCCAACAAGTATCCACCGAACGATACCGCGCTCATGACAAAATTCGAGTCTATGTACTCGAAGTTCGCCGGACCAACCGTGGCCCGCAAATTTTTGTCAGCCGTAATCATCGTAACTTGTTGCGTCGCTTGCTTGAATTAGAAGTTCCCGAAATATATAACGGCCAAGTCGATATTAAAAGTATCGCCCGTGAAGCTGGCGCTCGCTCTAAAGTAGCCGTCATGGCTTTACAACCAGGGGTCGACCCTGTCGGCGCTTGTGTCGGTATGCGTGGGGTTCGTATTCAAAGCATCGTCCGTGAGCTAAATGATGAAAAAATCGATGTCATCGAATGGGATATCGACCAAAAAACATTCATCGCTAAAGCGTTAAGCCCAGCTCGGGTCTCTCAAGTCTTCTTGGAAGATCATCCCGATAATGGCAAAACCGCTGTTGTCGTTGTCCCCGATGACCAACTATCATTAGCAATTGGCCGCGAAGGTCAAAATGCACGACTGGCTGCAAAATTGACTGGCTGGCGTATCGACATTAAGAGCTTGACAGAATCAGCTAGCGATTCGCTTAATAATCTCGACCATCCGGTTGCTGATCAAGCCATCGTTGGCAACGAAAAGCTCATCGAACAGGTCCGGATCATTCTGGAAAAGAAAGCGGCCAATCGTCCTATTACGGCCGAGGATTACAATATGCTCAACCGACTTGTCGGTGGCGTTGAAGGTAATATCATTGCCGCTCGCGCTAAAGAGTATGAAATTGTCCGTCGTAATCGTGCTTTGGCCCGCAAACAGGTTCCAGAATATCTTTTGGAAGTGGCTATCGATGAACTGTTGCTGTCTGATGAAGTCTATGATGTTCTCATGGATCACGAAATCAGTACGATCGGTGACGTCGTCTACCACCTCGCTTTAGATGAATCACACCTTCTTGACTTGCCTAACTTAGATGAAGCTGGTTTGGCTGAACTCAAACAATGTTGGGCAACTTTTGAAGAAGAGTTGAAAGCCAAAATGGCGGCCGAGGCTGAGGCAGAAGCTGCCCCAGCTAAAGAAACAACCGACGTAACACCACCAGAAGAACCTGTGGCTGTGGCCGAGGTTGTCGATGAAGAGGTCGCTGACGCACTTATGTCTGCTTTGGCTGAAACTGAGGCTGAAGACGACGAAGACGAAACTGAAGAACTCTCCGTTGCTGAAGAAGAATCAGAACCGGTCGCTGAAGCAATCGCCGAAACAACTGCTCCCCCTACCCTAATCCAAGAAGATGATGAAGAGTATGAAGATGAGGATGAGGATGAGGGTGAGTATGAAGACGATGAAGACGATGAAGACGACGATCTTTATGCTGACTATGAACCAGATGAGTATGAAGATGATGAATACGAAGATGAGGACGAAGATGAAGAAGGTGAGGATGAAATCGAAGGATTAACGCCTCTTGTCCCCATCAACGAAGAACCACGTAAACAAAAGCAAAAGAAAAAACCAAAAATTACGCTGGCTCGTCCCATCAATGAACGTAAACCAGATCAAGAACCAACGACTGGTGGTCGCCGTCGTAAAGGCAAACAACTCATTTACGATGAAGGTAGTGGCCGTGTTGTCGTCAAACGCAAACGGAAAGGTAGTCGCAGTCGTCCCACATGGGAAGATGATGAATTTGACTACTAATTAAAATGCTGTTATACCATAAGGAGTAAGCTTACTCGTAAATAATAAGCTTATTATAAATGTGTAACAGTTCCCTTTTAACACTTAAATGAAATCAGGCATGGGTGCATAACCCATGCCTCTGTCTTGTCATATGAAAAAGCCTAACACGAGACATAATCCACAACGAATGTGTGTCGTTTGTCGCACAAAAACAGACAAACGGGATTTAATACGTATCGTGAGAACTCAAGACAAGCAGCTGCTTGTCGATCCAACTGGCAAACAAAATGGTCGTGGTGCCTATGTTTGCCATCAAAGCAAATGCTGGCACATCGTCTGTCAAGGTCACCTTATTGAAAAAGTGTTAGCTATGACCTTAACAGAAGCGGATAAACAACATTTAATAGCCAATCAACCACAATAGTTGGCTAATTAACCACAAACTATCAATTAACTATATATTGTGAATATTTTCTTAATTATATAACCATAATCTGGTATATACTGAGATAATAAAGATGCAATAACTATCTAAATTAATACTATCTATTAACACGTAATCTACGGACGGAGCAGAATAACAAGTATGGCCAAATCCAAAGTTATCGAAATACCTGATTTTATAACTGTTCGCGATTTATCAACTACGATGGAAGTGAGCCCCATCGATATTATCAAAGAACTGATGAGCAATGGCATCATGGTCAATATCAATCAACAGATTGATTTTGATACAGCAGCTATTGTTGCTGAAGAAATGGGGTTTGACCCCGTTGCTCTCGCTGACGACGATGATGATGAAGCTGATGCGCTTAATAACCAACCCGCTTGGCGACAAATTATCGCTGATGAGGATGAAGAATCTCTTGAACCACGTGCCCCTGTCATTACAATGCTGGGCCATGTCGATCATGGGAAAACATCATTACTTGATGTTATTCGTCAGTCAGATGTGCAAAGCGGTGAAGCGGGTGGTATCACCCAGCATATCGGCGCTTACCAAGTTTCACGTAATGACCAACTCATTACCTTTCTCGACACCCCAGGCCATGAGGCTTTTACCGCTATGCGTGCTCGTGGCGCCCAAGCAACCGATATTGCTATTCTCGTCGTAGCCGCTGATGATGGTGTTATGCCTCAAACACGTGAAGCCGCCGATCATGCCCGCGCTGCTCAAGTACCTATCATTGTCGCTCTCAATAAGATCGACTTAGCCACCGCTAACCCTAATCGGGTTAAACAACAGTTAGCTGAAATTGGTCTCACCCCAGATGAATGGGAGGGTGATACCATGATCATCCCTGTTTCCGCTAAGCAAAAATTAGGGATTGATGATCTATTAGAAGCCATTTTACTGAATGCTGAAGATATTGAACCACAAGCCAATCCCAAAGCAAGCCCAGTTGGTACCGTTTTAGAAGCACGTATCGAAAAAGGGCGTGGTGTGATGGCTACCCTTCTCGTTCAAAACGGCACGCTTAAACTCGGCCAAACATTATTAATTGGCGACCTCTACGGACGTATCAAAGCGATGTATGACTATCGCGGAAATCGGGTTAAACAAGCAACCCCCTCCACCCCTGTTTCTGTGGCTGGTTTGAGTGGCATGCCCACAGCTGGTGACCAATTCGAAGTCGTAAAAAGTGAAAAGGTTGCCCGCAAAATCATCTCTGAGCGTGAAGAAGTATCTAGCCAAGTGCAAGATCCACAACGTCATGTAACCCTTGATGATTTCTTTAGTAAATTACAAGATGGTGACACGAAGACCTTAAACATCATCGTTAAAGCTGATGTCCAAGGCTCCTTAGAACCTATTATTAACTCACTTAAAAAGCTTAAAACAGAAGAGGTTGATGTTGACATTCTTCTCTCCTCAACCGGCAATATCACTGAGAGCGATGTGATGTTAGCTGCCGCCTCTGATGCCGTTATTCTTGGCTTTAATGTCAATGAAGACAGTGCCGCTCGTGCCGCCGCGGCGAGTGAACAGGTTCAAATAAACCTCTACTCAATCATCTATCATCTTATTGAGGATGTCGAAAAAGCATTATCTGGCTTATTAGACCCTATCTACGAAGATGTTGTCATTGGGCGTGCGGAAGTGCGTGATATATTCCGTATCCGTAACGTTGGCGTTGTCGCCGGTTGTTATATGCGCACTGGAGAGGCACGGCGTAATGCCATGGCCCGCGTCATCCGTGATCGCACTTTGTTACACACAGGCCCGGTTTCTAGTCTAAAACATCTCCAAGAAAATGTTCGTGAGGTCAAGACCGGCTTTGAATTTGGTGTAAGCGTTGATGGTTGGAGTGATTATCAACCAGGCGATTTTATCGAATTCTATGTCAGTAAACGCTCACGGTAATTAACTTATGAAGACGATAAAACAAAAACGCACCGCTAGCCATATAAAAATGGCTCTTAGTGAACTGTTTTACCGTGAACTGAGTGACCCTCGGCTCCAAATGTTAACCGTCACAGATGTTCGTATTGATCGTGAATTACTGTTTGCTGATGTGTATGTCCATGCTTTTGGCGAAGATGAACGACAAGAAGAAGTAATGGCCGCCCTCGAAAAGGCGGCTGGCTTCCTTCGCCACCATCTCGGCCAACAAATGCGCTTGCGTCAAATACCTAATCTTCATTTCCATTGGGATCCCACCCTCACCCAAGCCGCTCATATCCATGAACTGCTTGATAACCTTGATATCCCACCAGCCAATAAAGGTGAGGAAGAATAAAAGTGCCCTTTCACATCCCTGCTGCTACCATCAATCAAATAAAAACAGCATTGGATAAAGCCAAACATATCTTAGTTATTACTCATATCGCCCCCGATGGAGATGCGCTTGGGTCATTAACCGCTGTTGGCCTTGCTCTTGACCAACTCAAAAAGAAACATACTCTTGTCTGTGATGATGGAACGCTCGAACGCTTTAACTATCTTGCTTTAACCAATAGTATCAAAGATATTATCCCCACCGACCCAATCGACCTCGTCATCAGTGTCGATTGCGCTGATGCTAGTCGCATGGGTAAAGCATATGACCATCTCCCCTCCCCTAAACCATTTACTATTAATATAGATCACCATATCACAAATACTAACTTTGGTAATATTAATCTTGTTATTAGCGAAGCTAAATCGACAACAGAAATTTTGGCCGACTTATTCCCCCATCTACAAGTTAACCTCTCTCACGCTTTGGCCACAAGTCTACTAACAGGCTTAGTGACAGATACGCTTTGTTTTCGTATTCCCGGCGTGACTGCTTCCACATTAGGTACAGCCAGTCGTCTTATCGAAGCCGGCGCAAATCTGTTTGATGTCACAACTCAAGGATTACTCCTAAGACCTCTTTCTACTCTCAAATTATGGCAAATTGGCCTTAATAATATGCGTGAAGAGAATGGGTTTGTGTGGACAACAATTAGTTACGCCGATCGGGATGCAATCGGTTTGGCGGAAGGAAAAGCAACTGGCCTTGTTAATGCCCTAAGCGATACTTATCAAGCTTACATCGGTGCTGTTCTTTGGGAACAAGCTGATGGTACCATTATTGTAAGTTTTCGCTGTCATCCTCCTTATACAGTCTCTGAGTTAGCTGTTAATCTGGGTGGCGGTGGGCACGACTTAGCCGCAGGCTGTACAATTGATGGCCCTCTCAATAAAGCAGAACAATTAGTCATTGATTTGGCCAAAGCCAATATCCGTAAACAACAAGGGATATTTTATCAGCATGGTCATAATCATGGTTAGCCTGTATCGATCGTCAGTAGAAACAGCTACTTGACCCATCATCATGTCGCACATTGGTTTTCTCTCCATTGATAAACCCCTCCACCTTACTTCACACGATGTTGTCAAAAAAATTCGCTATATCGCCCACCAGCGACGTGTGGGCCATGCTGGCACACTTGACCCCCTAGCAACTGGCGTTCTTCTCGTGGGGATCGGCGTTGCCACTCGCCTTATTGAATATATTCAAGAACAACAAAAAACCTATTCAGCCCAACTACGCCTCGGCCAAACAACTGATACCTACGACGCCGAAGGGGATATTATCACCGAACAACCTGTCACCCTAACCCAAACAGATTTCCTCAATGCCCTCCCACCCTTCCGTGGCCACATCCAACAACAACCACCTATGTACTCCGCTATCAAACGACAAGGCCAACCCCTCTATAAATTAGCCCGACAAGGCATCGAAGTAGAACGTGCTAGCCGCCCCGTCTCTATCTATAACCTCAGCCTAACCCATTGGGACCCACCATTTGCTAATATAGACGTGACTTGCTCGGCCGGTACCTACATCCGCTCCCTCGCCCACGATATCGGCCAAACCCTCGGCTGTGGAGCCCATCTCACCGCCCTTCGTCGCACCGCCATCGGTACCTTTACCGCGAACCAAGCCATCTCCCTTGAAACAATTACTAGCGATAACCTAGCCGCCCATCTCTTCCCCATTGATACCGCCGTCATCCATCTACCTCGCCTCGACCTAACTCACGACCAAACCACAGATATCTACCACGGCCGACCGCTTCCCATCCCACCTGAACACCCTCCAGAAACAGTTGCTCGCGCCTACAACCCCGATAACACGTTTCTCGGCCTCCTTAAAGCCCACCCCGCCCACTGGCAACCTCACAAAATCTTTCACCAACAATAATGTAGTAATTATGACCTTATTTCAACAGTTTAACCATATCGCCGCCCAACAACCAACCTACTTGACCATCGGCTCCTTTGATGGCGTCCATCTCGGTCATCAATATCTCCTCAAACAAATGATTAACGCCGCCCATACCCACCAAGCTCGTGCCGCTGCCATTACCTTCTATCCCCACCCTCGTGAACTGTTTCAACCTGATTCTGGCCGTTTTTACCTCGCCCCCATCTCCCTCCGCCAACAAAAACTAAACGCCCTCGGCCTCGATTTCCTCATCACCCTCCCCTTCAATGACGCCGTTCGCCACACCTCCGCTACCGATTTCATGACCCAACTCAAACAACAATTCAACCTCCATCAGCTCTGGGGCTATGATTTTGCCCTCGGCTACCAGCAAGAAGGCGACTACCAGTTCCTCCAAAACTTGGGCCAACAACTAAATTACACTGTCCATAAACTGGACCAACGCCTAACGTCTCAAGACAAACCAATCAGCAGCAGTCGTATCCGCCACCATCTAACAGCCGGTGAACTACACCAAGCCAATGACTGTTTAGGCGCCCCTTTCACCCTAATCGGTACCGTTGTCCATGGCGCTCAACGTGGCCGTACTATCGGCTTCCCCACCGCTAATATCACAGTTGATGACAAACAACTAATCCCAGCTAATGGCGTTTACGCCACCTATGCCTATCACAACGGCCAGCGCTATCCAGCCGCCACCAATATCGGCTATCGTCCAACAGTTGATGGTCATTCCCATACCATAGAAGCCCACCTTCTCGATTTTAAGGGCAATTTGTACGACCACTCACTAACCGTCGAATTTATTCATTACCTCCGCCCCGAGCAAAAATTTGATGGTCTTACCACCCTAATCAACCAAATAACAGCTGATGTCGACCAAGTTCGTCAGCAACTAACCTAAGCTATCATCCCCAGCCCCTTCCTTAATAAATTCTACACATTTCACTAACTTTTTTCTTACACCCCCTTGCTATACTAAAATTAAATAACCACTCACCCAACATAAATTGGTGCAGTTCTTTAGTTACAAGGACCTAAACAAACGATGTTAAATAAACATGAACTACTCAACCATAAATTTCACAACTGGCTACATACCGCCTCTTTATTGCTCGCCATGCTCATCATCTTTACCAGCCTTGGCTACCTTCTAGCTGGTACACAAGGCCTTATCTGGGCTATCACCCTCGGCCTCTTCCTCATCCTCTTCAGCCGCCAAGCACCAGCTAACCTCATGATGCGCCTCTTCCGAGGCCAACCAATCGCCCCCCACCAAGCCCCTGACCTCTATCAACGCCTCTACACCCTCTCCAAACGAGCCCAACTTAAAACCCCTCCCCAACTCTACTATATCAACTCCCCCACACTCAACGCCTTCGCCGTCGGCACCCGTCAACAACCAGCTATCGGCATTACCGCTGGCCTTCTTCGCCATCTCAACGCCCGAGAAATCAATGCCATTCTCGCTCATGAAATTAGTCATATCAGTAGTAATGACCTTCAGGTACTTGGCCTAGCCAACACCATGAGTCGCACCACCCAAATATTGAGTACTGTTGGTCAAATCTTGCTCTTTTTGAATTTGCCGTTGCTCTTGACCGGCCGAGTTGCCTTCCCTTGGCTACTCATAATCACTCTCCTCGTCGCCCCCACTATCATGACACTCCTCCAACTCGCTCTTACCCGAACCCGTGAATATGATGCCGATCTCAGCGCCACCCGGCTCACCAACGACCCCCACGCGCTCATCACCGCCCTCCAACGTCTCGAAGCCCACGGCCGCCCCTTCTGGCACCGCATCTTCCCCCTCCCCACAACACCCACCCTCTTCCGTACCCACCCTCACACCAATGCCCGCATCGCCCGCCTCCGCTCTCTGTACCATAACCCAACCCCAACCAGCAATATCCTCTGGGCCTAACTCATTTTTCTCGCCCTATTACGAGAAGCCATTCTCCTAATAGGGCATCTCTATCCCTTTACCGCAAAAACCAAATCATAATCCATTTGCCACAATTGCCAAACCACATCTCGAAACCCCAACCCCGTCAACCAAGCCACCATCTCCTCTCTCTCAAAATGCCGCCCCGGAAATGATTTCCCCTCCCATCCCCGCCGTCGCGTCAACACCAATAAACCACCCGGCCTTAAAACACGCTTCATCTCACGAATCGCTTCTTCAATATCTGGCAAAAACTCCAATGCCTCCAAACAACAAACAGCTTCCACTCGGCCCCCACCCACCGGTAGCGCCACCGCCGTCCCCTGCACCAATCCCACCCGACCACCATACCCAACCAACTGCCCCCGCCCCTCAATCAACATCCGCCGCGAAATATCTACCCCCATTACCCGCCCCTGAAAATCTGGCTCAGCCAATAATCCCCGGCTTAAACGTCCCGTCCCCGCCGCCACATCAATAACCATTGGCGCCCGCTCTAAACCAAGCAAACGCATCCGTCCCATAATCGGCCGAATCAAAAATGACGCCTCATAAGCCGCATCAAACCCTTTTAACTCATCATACTCCGCCGCGGCCAAATCATACAGCCACGCTACCCACCACGGCCCTAAATAAACCCCCTCCGTCACAATCAACAACCAATACGCCACCGCCACTAACCCTACCCCCACCAATACAATCCAACTCGCTTCTAACCATAACATCTCCACTAACCCAAATACCCTTCAGCCCGTAACCAAGCCTCTGTCCGTGCCATCCCTTCATCTAATGACACCCGTGGCTCATACCCCAATAATCGCTTCGCTTTGTCCATCGGATAATCAACATGCGCTTCGTAAAACAAAATCGTCTGCCGTGTTAATGGTAAACCTAATCCAATCGTTTCGTTCGCCATCGCTAACACCTTTCCCAACCATAACGGAATCCCCCACAAGCGTCGCCCCGACATCCGTCCGTAATATTGAAAAAATCGCTTCCACGTGCACGCCGGTCCCGTCATATTAAAAATCTCCCCCTCGGCCGCCTCCCGACTCCCCACCAATAACAACCCATCCACCACATTATCAATATAAATCGGATGCACCTGCCCCTCACCCCCACCAATCACAACCGGTACCCGCTTCTTAACCAACTCCAACATCGATACCGACCACTCCATCGCCCGCGGCCCATATACCTCCGCCGGCCGCACCACCACCCAACTCATCCCTAAATCCTTAGCCAACTTCCGCACCGCCAGCTCCCCCAACGCTTTCGTCCGCCCATAATCAAATGTTTGCTCCGTATCCACCGGATAATCTTCCGCCACCACCCCCCGATCACGTGCCCCATACGCCGCAATCGAACTCACATGCACAAATAAACGTACCCCCGCTGCCGCTGCCGCCCGCACTAAATCCGTCGTCATTTGCACATTGATCGCTTCCGCTACTGTCGCATCTCCCTTACGTCCCAACCACGCCGCCACATGAAACACAATCTCCTGATCCGCCATCAACGAAGCCATCGTCTCTCTCTGCTGTAAATCAGCCGCCACTAAACGAACCCCCGCCTCGGCCAAAAAAGAAACCTTGCTCAAATCACGCCCCGTCCCCGTCACCAACGCCCCCTCCTCTTGCGCCAACCTCTCCGCTAATCGCCCCCCAATAAAACCGGTCGCCCCCGTTACCAATACCTTTTTACCAACCAATGCACCATCTGTATAACTCATCATATCTCACCTTTTTCATCTAAGTTAATTTCCAAAAGGTTTTATCACATTAAAACTTGTAGCCATCACGACAAATCAAAACGCACCCCTGTCAACTCCTCCGATACCGCCCACAATCGTTGGGCATCAGCCTTATCCTGTGACGCCTCACTAGAGTCAACCTTAACCGGATATCCACGCATCTCCATGAATCCCCCCGGTCCATAATAATCTCCTCCTTCAACCCCCTCGCCCACCGCGGCACGCAACGTCGGTAACGCCCCCATCGCTGAGCTCTGTGCCAATATACTCACCAACTTACTCATCAACCGATAACCTAAACCCTGATCCGCTAAATGAGCTCCCAAGTTACTCTGTGATGCCCCCGGATGTGCCGCCACCGCCAACATCTTGGCCCCAACTTCATCTAAACGCCTTTGCATCTCATATGTAAATAATAAATTAGCCAGTTTAGACCGACCATAAGCTTGTGTTGGACTATATGTCGCTGCGGTATACATCAAATTATCAAATTGCATATCCCCCATCCGATGACCACCACTGCTCACATTAACTACCCGCGAATTTTCTACTTGGCGTAATAAACCAAGTAACAAACCAGTTAACGCAAAGTGACCTAAATGATTTGTCCCTAATTGACGCTCAAACCCATCTTCTGTCTCACCATATGGTACCATCATAATACCCGCATTATTGACCAATACATCTAATCGATCATATTTGACCTTAAATGCCGCCGCAAACTGGCGCACTGAGTCCAAACTGGCTAAATCTAACAACATCACCTCAACTTGCGCCGAGGGGAGTTGCCGTTTAATCGCCTGCAAAGCTTTATCCGCCTTCTGCTGACTCCGGCATGCCATCACAACTTGTGCCCCTTTCCGTGCTAATTCCAATGTCGTATCGAAACCAATCCCACTATTTGCCCCTGTTACAATTATTATTTTGCCGTCTAAATTTGGAATATCCGCCGTTGTCCATTTTTTGCTCATTAATCATTTCTCCGATTACAATTCGCTAACCATCATTCTCTTAATAGGCACCCAACACCTCAATCTTATTATACGTCCTTGACCAAGGATTTCATATCACAATTTCTTCTCGCCTCTGTTTTGTCCAAATGTTCAAACTCCGTTACACTTACTTCTTATGACGAATTACACCATACCTTCATCAATTGCCCCCACCCTCCTCAGCTGGTGGGATAAGGGCCACGCCTCTTGGCCGTGGCGCCAAACATCTGATCCCTACGCCATCTGGATCTCCGAAATCATGCTCCAACAAACCCAGCTAGCCACTGTTGTCCCCTACTACCATAACTGGCTCCAAAAATTCCCCACCATCACCACCCTCGCCCAAGCCAATCTCAATGATGTCCTTAAAGCGTGGGAAGGGCTCGGCTATTACAGCCGAGCCCGCAATATCCATCGCGCCGCCCAACAACTTGTCACCGATTACGATGCCCAACTCCCTCAAACCGCGGCCGAACTACAAAAACTGCCCGGTATCGGCCCCTACACCGCGGGTGCCATCGCCTCCATCGCCTTCAATCAACCCGCTCCCCTACTTGATGGCAATGTCATTCGTCTTTTCACACGACTCGCTGATATCCCCGATGATGTCACCAAATCCCCCACGAAAAAAGCGTTATGGCACCTCGCCGCGACCCTCGTCCCCCCCACCCGTCCCGGCGCTTACAACCAAGCCCTCATGGAACTCGGCCAAACCATCTGCCAACCCGCCAAACCCCAATGCCACCTCTGCCCCCTCGCCAATATCTGCCGCGGCCGCGCCCGCGGCACCGCCCTCGAACGCCCCGTCAAACCACCCCGCCGCCGTATCCCTCACTACCACGTCGCCGCCGGTATCATCGTCCGCGATGATGGCCGCTTCCTCATCGCCCAACGCCCCCTCACCGGCCTCCTCGGCGGCCTCTGGGAATTCCCCGGCGGCAAACAAGAAGATGGCGAATCCCTCCCCCAAACCCTTATCCGTGAAATCGAAGAAGAATTAGCCCTTAAAATCACCGTCCCTAACCCCCAACCACTCATCACTATCAAACACGCCTACACCCATTTTCGTATCACTCTCCACGCTTTCTGGGCCCGTTACCATACCGGTACCCCCCAACATATCGGCGTCCAAAACCACGCTTGGGTCACCCCCGCCGACCTCGACCAATACCCCTTCGCTGTCACCGATCAACAGATTATTGCCGCCCTCCCCCCCCATATTCCTAAATAATGCGTGAAAATCCCTCTTTCTTCCCTCCTATTTCCCCTCAAACCATTGTATTTTTCCCGATAAAAAGTATCATAGAGGGATAAACACACCCTTCCTTAAAAACTTATGCTGATTCCCCCCCCAAAAACCCACACTTAATTACCCACTATTTATCATCATAATCAATTTAAAACTTACCATGGAGATAATACCATGCAAACTGAAAACCTCCCCGCTATTCCCACCGAATCCCTCAACTTATACCAATCAGGTCGTGAAGCGGTTACTAAACAACGATATAACGATGCTGTTGACTTACTCAACCAATGCCTCTCTTCCATCCCCCAAGATAGCCAATACGACGAGTTCCTCGCTCGCACCCACCAAGCTCGTGGCGAAGCGTACTGGTTCTTAGCTGATTACGATGCCGCCGAAACCGACTTTAAAACCGCTCTCGATATCAGCCAAACACCCACCTACCAAGCACTTGCCCTCATCGGACTCGGCGATGTCGCCGACTACCAAGGCAACTATGAAGCCGCCTCGGCCTTCTATAGTGACGCCCTCAAACGCGCTATTAACACCGGCTCCCTACGCGCTGTCGGCCTCGCCTATCGCGGTCTCGGTATCGTCAACCGACGCCAAGGCAATGCCGAAATGGCTCTCAGCCATCTCACTCAAGCCCTCGCTGTCTTCCGCCAGTCAGGTAACGCCCGCGAACAAGCTCGGGTACTCACCAGTATCGGCCGTGTTCGCTACGCTCGTGGTGAATACCAACAAGCCATTTCTGCCCATTCAGAATCACTCAAAATCCTCGAATCACTCAAAGATCGCTGGCGCACAGTCCTCGCTCTCAATGATTTAGGTGAATGTTACCGCGCTCTCTATGACCTCAGCACAGCCACCACTTACCACACCCGCGCCCTCGGCCTCGTCGAAGCCTATGAAGCCGATGTCATAAAACCCGATATCCAACGCAACCTCGGCGTTGACCTCATCAGCTCAGGCTTCCTCGAAGAAGGGCTCGCCTACCTCAACCAAGCCTTACGCAACGCCCAAAAACTCGGTAATCGCGAACAAGAAGCCCTCATCCTCTATAGCCTAGCCCGTGCCCAACGGGAAAACGGCGACCTTGACCACGCTATCTCTACTGTCAACCGCCTCGAACAGGTCGCCGATGAACTCGATGCTGACCGCTATCGCGCCCTCGCCTTTTGGCGTCGCGCCGAAACCCTCTTCGCCCAAGACAAACGAGAAGAAGCTATCCCCCATATCCAAAACGCCATGCTAGCCGCTCAAACAGCCCTCGACCGTGGCCTTCTCTGGAAACTACATGCCGCCCTCGGCCAAATGGTCGCCGATGAAGCTATCGCCCAAGTCCATCTCAATATCGCCGCTGACTTCATCCGCCAAACAGCTGAACCATTACAAGACCCCAACCTCAAAACACGTTTCCTCAACGCCGCTCCCGTCTTGGCCATCTTAAGTGCCGCCAATATTGACCCCAGTAAAATCTAAGTGCTACTATGGCTCTTATTGTCACTTTATCTATTCTAATACCAAGACCCATTGGCCGCGAACACGACACATCTTTTATTTTATCCGTGTCCTTATAAAAGAAATACCAAAAACATTCAGTTTAATGCCCTTATCCCATTAAGCCCTTATCCCATTAAGCCCCTTTATTTTTACCAATTTTTATATCTCTAATTATTGATAGGTTGTTTAACCGAAAGATTTTACACTTTTAAATCAATAATTATGCGCCCTAGTTGCCCTTCCTCTCACCCCCTGCTTAACTAGGCTCTGTTTTTGAGGTAATCTGTTGTATCATACCCCTAAATTTCAATCTGTTTATTCAGGGCCAACGATAACTTGGCCATCACCTATAATCTATATCTATTTAGCCTTTATCTGCTTATCCCTATTCCTAACCAGTTGCCGTCAAAGCAATCAAGCCCCACCTCTTGAAGTCACTGTCACTCAAATCGTCACCCCTTTACCCAATAACAATTCAGGCACGCCCATCAATGACCAAGATGATAACGATCAAGATGCCACCCGTGTTATCATCGAAATCGATAGCCTTCCTCCCACCAACCCCAATAACAACAAGAACTTAACGGTCTGCTTATTACAAGAACCCGTCACCCTTTACCCTTACAGTCAAGACAAAAATATAGCCCAAACGGCTATCGCTCATACCATCTATGAAAATAATATCACCTCTCTTGATTATGGCTATCAACCCCAAGGCTTAATCAAATTACCCAACTTTTCCGATGGCGATGCCTATTGGCAAGAGATAGAAGTAACCGCCGGCGATCAAGTTGTCAACACAGACGGTCAAATCGTCTTTCTTCGGCGTGGTATGGAAATCATCAACGCCCAAGGGGACATACAGCTGTATCAAGATGAACCAATCTTGATGCGTCAACTTGTCACCCAATTTACTCTCAAAGAACGAAATTGGGCCGATGGCACACCTGTCACCGCCGCCGATTCTGTCTTTAGCTTTGAATTAGCCCAAACAAACTATGCCTCTACCTCCGAAACAAACAAATTAGCCAACACCGCCGCCTATGTCCAAATCAACAATCGCACCACCCAATGGACCGGCCTGCCTGGTTATGCCCCCGACCTATACTTTCTCAATTTCTGGAATCCCTACCCCAAACATCTGTGGCAAAATCATGACCCAGACACATTAGCCGCCACCCCAATGGCCAATGAATACCCTATCGGCGATGGCCCCTTTATCCTCACTGAATGGTTACCCGACGACCATATCTATCTGACCCGCAACGAAAACTATTATCGCGCGGCCGAGGGATTACCCTATTTAGATAGCTTAACCTTCAAATTCATGGATAACATCAATCAACTCATGTCCAGTCTCCTCTCTGGTCAATGTGACCTCGCCCCCCACCTTAACTTTGACCTCGAACTACAACCCTTTCTTCTCGAAGCCCAAACAAAAGGGCTTCTCACCCCTTACTTTGCCAATCGCCCTCTCTATGAACGGCTCGATTTCGGCATTAATTCCGCCCCTGGCTATGGTGATGGCACCAATAACGGCCGTCCCGATTGGTTCCAAGACAACCGCGTCCGCCAAGCCGTCGCCCACTGTCTCAACCGCCAAAACTTCCTCCAACCCAATCAATCAACCTTAGCCAGTAGCTATCTCTCCCCCCAACACCCGCTAACCCCCAATGACCTCCCCACTTGGCCCTACGACCCCTTAGTCGGCCAAGAGTTACTCACCGCCGCCGGCTACATCGATCTCAACGATGATGGCTTCCGCCAAGATCCTCAAACCGGCGCCACGTTTGATGTCAATTTAGCCACTGTTCTTGATACCCCCTTACGCCGTCAAATCGCTAACCACATTAAAGCTGATTTAGCTGTTTGTGGTATCCAAGTCACTATCACCCCACAAACCGCTAATACTTGGATGACCACTGATGGCCCTCTCTTCTCCCGCCGCTTTGATCTCGTCCAAATCCCTTGGCCCATCGATTCAATCCCACAATGCCAATGGTTCATGGGCTCGCAAATTCCAAACCCAACCAATAACTATATGGGCTACAACTTCTCTGGTTGGCAATCACCTGAATTCGACACCGCCTGCACAACAGCCCAAAATAGCCTCATTAACTCCCTTGATTATCGCAATGCCCATGCCGCCGCTCAACAAATTTTTGCCACCGAACTACCCTCTCTACCTCTCATGACCCATGTCAAAATGAGTGTGGCTCGTCCCAACGTTCGCCAACTAGCTATCAATGTTACCCAACCATCAGAACTATGGAATGCATTCGAACTAGACTTGGCCCCATAAAGGAGTAATCCATCACTTATGCAACAAAAATACCTCAAATACACCCGTTGGTTCATTCTAACGCTCGCTTTCTATCTGGTTGCCTGCCAATCAGAACCGCCAACACCCGTTGTCGTCACTCAAATCGTTGAAGTTTTTGCCACCGTGCCCGTCACCGCTACCCCACCACCCACGGCCGAACCCTCCCCTTCCCCTACCCCCATCGAAGTCACTCGCATCGTTGAAGTCGTCACCACCCCCACACCCACCCCCTTTCCCCAAGGTGGCACCATCACCCACGCCACCATCGACGAACCAACTACGCTCAACCCTATCCTCGCTGGTAATGATGCCACGAATCAAATCACCAGCCTCCTTTATCTGAGTCTCATCGACCTCGACCCCTTCACCGGTGCTCTTATCGGCGAAATCGCCTCTGATTGGACCGTTAGCCCCGATGGGCGTACTTACACCTTCAACCTACGTGATGACATTCTCTGGTCTGATGACACCCCTCTCACCGCCGCTGACATTAGCTTTACCTTCGACGCCATCACCCATGCCAATAACCGCTCTCCCTGGCGCACACGCCTCCAAGGAATCGACTCTTGGACCGCCACCTCGGCCTCAACCTTCACCCTCAAATTCAACCAAGCTGATTGCACCATCCTCCCCCAACTCACCATGGGCATCCTCCCCGCCCACGCCTTCGATAACGATGTCACCATCCTCGCCCCCGGCCAAACCTTCACCCCCAACGTCACCAACGGCCCTTTCCTCTTCACCACTTGGCAACCAACTGAATCTATCACCCTCTCCGCCTACGATAACTACTACCTCGGCCGCCCCAACATCGACCAATGGCAACAACGCTTCTACCCCGATAGCCAAGCCCAACTCCAAGCCTTCCTCGATGGCCAAGCCGACTACCTCAGCGTCGCCCCCCACCTCGCCGCCGTCATCGAAGGTGAAATCGCCAACAATAAACCTATCAACATCCGCCGCTGGTACACCAACGGCAACACCTTCCTCGCCTTCAACCTCGCCAACCCTGAACAACCACAAAATGGTTGGGATGACCAAAACAATAATGGCCTTTTTGATGGCAATGAACCCCCTCTCACCCAATCCCCCCACCCTATCCTCGCCGACCTCGCCGTGCGCCAAGCCATCGCCCATGCCATCGATTACACCGATATCATTAACAAAGTCGCCTACGGTGAAGCTGGTCGTACCGTGGCCAATGTCTGGCCATCTATCGAATGGGCCTACAACCAAGATATCCCCCTCAACCAATACGATATCGATTTAGCCCAAACCATATTAGAAGATGCTGGCTGGACCGATACCGATGAAGATGGCTTCCGTGAACGTGATGGTCAATCATTGCGTCTCACCCTCATCACCAATGAAACCAGTGAAACGCGCACCGCTATCGCTGAACTTCTTAAGGAAGAACTCGCCGTCGTCGGTATCGACATCAATATCGAACTACTCCCCTTTGATGCCCTCACCGACGCCCTCCTCGGCCAAACCTTCGACCTCACCCTCATCGGCCTCGGCGGCGGTGCCCCCGAACCAGATGACAGCGACCAATTCTCCTATCATGCCGATTTCGTTGGCGTCGGTTTCAACTTTGTCTCCTACTACAACGAACAGGTCGAAGCCAATCTCGAAGCAGGCCGCACCATCCCCGACTGTACCCCAGACGCACGCGCCCCCTTCTACCAAGAGAACCAAGAAATTATGCACGCCGAACTCCCCTATATCTGGCTCTATACCGCTTTCGATAACACCGTTTGGCATCAGGATATACACCAATTCAACCCATCAGGCTGGCAATTTCATAACCAAATCCACCAATGGTACCGCTCAAATCCCACAACTGAGTAAAATGAAGCGAAATTGGCTCGAAAAAGACCTGACTAAAACGAGAACATCGTTTATAATAGCGTAGACACATTTGTTTTTTATTGGCTTAGAGGAGTTCTAGGGAAATATCGCTATGGCGGATGCAATTAGGGTTTTAATCGTAGATGATAATGAAGATGATATAAGCGCAATGCGATCTTGGTTTGAATCAGCCGAAGAAACGTACGAAGTCATTAACGTACCCTCGGCCGAGGAAGCATCATTTGAACTGATGACTCCATTCGACCTCATGATCACCGAAACAGAACTGCCCGGAATGGGTGGTATCGACCTCGTTAAGCGCGTTACCAAACGGCGTAGTGAAATGCACATCTTATTCGTCACCAATGATGATAGTGACGAAATGATAGATAAGATCGAATCTACCTATGAAGATGCTGGCTACTGTCCCAAACCTATCGACCTTGAAGATTTTGCTGACTCTGTCGAAATATTCTTCTTTCCCGAAAGAGTTGAAGAACGTATCGCCGCGCGTGAAGCTGAAGCCGCCGCTGAGGCCGCCGCCGCTGAAGCCGCCGCCGCAGGTGGTGGTATCGTCCTGCCTCCCACCCCCACCTGGTTACTCGATGCCATCAGCAAGAATAAAGATTTCCAAAAACGTCTTACCTCCCTGCGCACAGACACGAGCGCTCAACAAGTAACCCTCGCCTACGTTAACGGCGAACCGTTACTCATGACGGGTGACTCCGGTGGCCTCGACCTCCCCACCCTCACCGAAACAATCGCTATCGGCTTCTACAGCACCGTCCAACTAGCGGAACAGTTAGGCAATGACCGCCCCCTCACCATGCAATACCAAAACGGGCAACAAACCAATGTCTACGCCGCTAATGTCGGCCGTAACTACTTGCTCATCTTATTCTTTAGCAGTAGCGCCAAAACCCGCATCGGTGTCATTCTCCGTTTCGCCCAACGTGCTGTCAATGACTTTATCGAATCCCTATCCCAATTAGAACCACCCGCTGATGCCGTTGTCGAGCCAGCAGCCAAAAAAACCGCTAAAAAATCATCAGCCTCGTCTCGCAGCAGTTCCAAAACAACAACCAAATCATCAAGTCGTAGCCAAGAACCAGAACCAGAACCAAAACCGGAACCGGAACCGGAACCAGAACCATTGGCTGAAGAAATCGCTGATATCGATTTGGGTGCCCTCGATGAAATTGATTGGGATAGCGCCGCCAGTGCCGATGTCGATGATTTCTGGGACGCGGCCGTTGATGAAGCTTCTTCTGGTGCTGGTAATCAGCTTACCTTAGAAGAAGCGCGCAAAAAAGGATTGGTTATCAATACCGATATGTTTGAGGCGGATAACGAAACCAAATCCAAAAAGAAAGCTGGCCGCAACCGTAAAAAAACCAGCTCAAAAAGCAAAAAAGAAGATGCATCAGAAGAAGATGAAAATTTAGATGGCTTACTGGAAATCGATTGGGACAGTGCTACCTCCGCCGAGGGTAGTCTAGATGATTTCTGGGATACAGCTGTGGCCGAAGTCATTGATGAAGAAAACCCTATCGCCCCCTCTGGTATGACCTTAGAAGAAGCACGCGAAAAAGGGTTGCTCCCACCAGAACTCTAAAAAACATCTCTCTTCACATACCCATAAAATTTTTTAGAAAAAGCTAGCCTAAGATAGGCTAGCTTTTTCTAAATACTCAATAATCGCCTCGGCCACCCCCACCCCACTCGCTCCCTCAATCCCTTCTAACCCCGGCGACCCATTCACCTCTAACACCAACGGACCGCGCTCCGCCTCTAAAATATCCACCCCAGCCACCGCTAACCCGTGCGCGTTGGCCGCCTGTAAGGCGAGTTCGACCATTTTGGCCGAGGGCACGCCCCCCGTCGCCGTCCCCCATAAATGCAAATTAGACCGAAACACTCCC
>DATHYN010000304.1:0-10652 GCA_035459145.1 Anaerolineae bacterium
GGCGCGTGATGCCACGTCATTACGGACGGGGGGGCTGGCGCGAGGGCGGAGGAAGGGGTGGGAGGGGGAGGAGGATCGATGGTGCGGCTGAGGGTAGGCGCGGGAGGCTAGGGGGGTCGACAAATGGGGGGGATTAGGCTACTATAAGGGCTGGTTTTTGTGGTATCTGTAGGCGTTTATTGGAGTGGATGAAGAAGGGAATTTATGCCGCCAGCGTTGACAAATGAGCTATTGCAAGAGATTAGGGCTGTTTTTGAGGGTTGTCGTCCGTTTCGTACGGCGGAGATGGTTAAGACGTTATTTGATGATAAGCGTTTACATCAATGGCGTTTTAGGGTGCCGGAAGCGAAGACGGAAGATGAGCGGATGGAGCAGATTCGGGCTTGGTTGTATAATTTAACGGATATAGATGGGCGTAACGGGCTTGTTTTGTTATTGGATGTGCTGAGGGAGAAGGAGTCGGTTGGGGATAGTTGTCAGCAAGCGTATGAGAGGTTGGCGGATAAGGTGGAGATACATGTGAAGCCCGTGGCGCCGGCGAAGCCGGCGCGGCAAGTGCCGTGGCAGCTGCCACGGGTGGCGGAACATTTTGTGGGGCGGGAGGATGTGTTGGCGGAGTTGCATCGTTGTTTGGCCGAGGGGAAACGGGTATTGTTGCGCGGGGCGGGGGGGATTGGGAAGAGCGCGTTGGTGGCGCAGGCGTTGCATGAGTTGGCGGAGCAGGGGGTGTTGCGGGGGCGGTATCCGGATGGGATTATTCATTATGATTTTGATACAGATCCGAGTACGTATAATGTATTGACCCATATTGCGCATAGTTATGGGTTGGAGGTGGGAAAAGATGCGGAGGGGGTGGCGATTGCCGCCTTGCGCAATAAAAAGGCGTTGGTGATCTTAGAGGCGGCGGAGCAAAATGATGAGATTCCACGGTTGTTAAATATTTGTTACCCAGCGATGGTGGTGGTGACGAGTCGGCGATATGATCGTTTGCCGGAAATGATTGATTTGGAGCTGTTGGGGCTGGCCGAGGCGGTGGCTTTGTTGCAGAAGTGGGGTGGTGCGTATGCGCGGGATGGGGAAGCGTGTGCGCAAATTGCGGAGTTGGTGGGACGGTTGCCGTTGGCGTTAGAGATTGGGGGGAATCATTTGCGGGCGTATAAGCAAGAGGCGGCTGATTTTGCGGTGGAGTTGGCCGAGGGGCCGTTGGAGGCTTTGACTGATTCAGATGTACGGGGGCAAGAGAGTGTGGAGATTTTGTTGGCGAAGAGTGTGAAGCAGGTGGGGAAGGTGGCGGAACGGATTTTGGCGATTGCGGGGTTGTTGGCGTATGCGCCGTTTACGGCCGAGATGGTGTCGCGGGGGAGTGGTAAGGATTTAACCACGACACGAAAAGCGATTCGGACGTTGTTAGATTATAATTTATGTGTGCCAGCGGGTAAGATTAATAAAGAGAATGCTTATCAGATTACGCATATGTTGATTCATGAATATATGCGGCGACAATTAGATGCACGGGCGTCAGAAGTGACGCGGTTAGGCCGTTATTATCGTGATTATGTTAAAAAGCAGTCAGCATTAGGGCCGGTAGGGTATGCGGCGTTGAATGAGCAGAAAGTGCATATTTTGATTGTGCTGAATAATTTAGAATATCATGGTAAATGGCCGGAGATTCAATCTTTGGTAGATAGATTAGATGAATATTTGGATTTGCAGGGACATTTTGCTGATCGTATTGTCGTAAATGAATTGGGGCGGCGGGCGATTAAAGCGCGTCATAGAGGTTTTAATGATGGCGTTTATTTGAATCGAATTGGTCAGGCTTATACTGCTTTAGGAGAAATCGAACAAGGTAAACATTATTATGAACAGACTTTGGATTTGAGCCAAAAAACACATAATCGGCAGGGTCAAGGAGCGGCTTTGGGAAGTTTGGGGTATGCTTATCGCCAATTAGGGAATGTAGAGAAAGGGATTGAGTATTATGAACAGGCATTGCTGTTTTTGCAAGAAATGGGAGACCGCCAAGGGGAAGAGAGTGGTTTGGGTCATTTGGGGGGGGCTTATCGTGAGTTAGGGGAAGTGGAGAAGGGGATAACGTATTATGAAAGGGCGTTACTGATTTCACAAGAGATAGGGGACCGCCGAGGGGAAGGAGTTCATTTAGGTAATTTGGGTCTTGCTTATCATGACTTAGGGGAAGTGGAGAAGGGGATAACGTATTATGAAAGAGCGTTACTGATTTCGCAAGAGATAGGAAACCGCCAAGGGGAAGGCTATTATTTGGGGAATTTGGGCGATGCCTGTCGTGAATTGGAGGAAATTGAGACAGCTTTAGAAAAAGCTAGTAGAGGGTTGGTGGTTGTACAAGAGATAGGAAGCCGAAGTTTGGAAAGCTATAATTATAATATTTTGGCGAATATTTATCGGGATATGGGGGATTTGGAGACGGCATTGGGGCATCATGAGCGAGCGATTGCATTGGCTGAGGATCTGAAGTTGGCTTTGTGGATTGGTCGCTATTACGGCGCCCTCGGCCAAACCTACCTCACTTTCCAAAATTACGAACTCGCCCGGCTCCATCTTACTCAAGGGTTAGAATCAGCGGTTAAGCATGGGGAGAAGCTGTATGTAGCGCGGTGGCGGTGGCAGTTGGCGCAGTTGGCGTTGGCCGAGGGGGATGTGGTGGGGGCGCGGGAGTATGCTGAGGTGAGTTTGGCTTTTTGGCGGGGGGTGACGGTGGGGCATCCGTTGGTGGAGGAGATTGAGGGGTGGTTGGCGGGGGTGGGGTAGTCGTTTATAGAGATAAAGCATTGCTTTTGATAAAAAAGGTCTGATTTGGGTTGACAGGGCTAGGGGGAGGTGTTATACTACTTGTTCGCGAGAGATAAACTCGCTATTTTTGTGTGTAAAGGAAGAGGTAGAAGATGATTTGTGGCGGGGAAGCATTTGACAATTCGAGGTGCAACAAACGGTTGCGCCTCTTTTTTGTGGTACAGTTGCAGAATTATTCAGCAGGGAGCAAGTGAGGAAGAATGCCTAAGCTCGAAACCAAAACATACGCCCGTACAACCAAGCCGTTAGAATTACCACGTCTTATTGATATCCAATTAGATTCGTTTGATACGTTTGTCAATTCTAGTTTGGCGGAATTGTTTGAAGAAATTTCTCCAATTGAGAGTTTTACTGGTGATTTAAGATTATATTTCCCCTGTAACCGGCCGGAGGTGCAGGGATTTGATCTGAAACATTGGTTTGGTCCACCTAAATATGATGTGGATGAATGTGTTGAACGGGATATGAGCTACTCCGCGCCTTTGAATGTGCGGGTTATGTTGTATAGTAACGATTTAGATCAACCGATTGTGCAAGAGATTTTTATGGGGGATTTCCCCTTAATGACGCCAAGTGGTACCTTTATTATTAATGGTACGGAACGGGTCGTCGTTAGCCAGTTGATTCGGTCGCCGGGTGCCTACTTCGAAATTGAAGAGGACCGGTCGACGGGTCGGCCGTTGGCGATGGCTAAATTGATTCCGGATCGCGGGGCGTGGATGGAGTTTGAAACGCGCAAGACGGATTACATTACCGTTAAGTTTAATCGGAAACGGACGGTGCCGGTGACATTGTTCTTACGGGCGTTAGCGGCCGTGGATGATGGCATGGGTAATGCGTTGATTAAAGAAGGGTCGGACGAAGAGATTTATGCTTTGTTTGATGATGTGGACACCAATGGTGAGCATCTTTACATTCAAGGCAGTATGGAGCAAGAGCCGAACTGGGAACCGGAACAACCGTTAAGTGAACAAGCGTTGTTAGAGTTCTACAAACGGATGCGGCCTGGTGATCCACCTACCCTTGATAATGCGCAACAATATTTAAGTGAACAATTATTTGACCAACGGCGCTATGATTTAGCCCGGGTGGGGCGGTATAAGCTTAACAAACGGCTTAATTTGCAAGAAGATGTGCCTTTGACCCACCGCACCTTGACGCAACGTGATTTGGTTGAGTTGGTTAAACGGTTGATTTTGATTAACAACAGCCAACAAGGGCCAGATGATATTGACCATTTAGGCAATCGTCGGGTTAAGACGGTGGGTGAGTTGTTGCAAGCGAAATTGCGCGTTGGTTTGCGCCGGATGGAGCGTGTTGTGCGTGAGCGGATGTCGATTCGTGACTCTGATAACTTGACGCCGATGTCATTGGTCAATATTCGACCAGTGGTGGCGGCGATTCGTGAGTTCTTCGGTAGTTCGCAGTTGAGTCAGTTCATGGAACAAGCGAATCCGTTGGCGGAGTTGACCCATAAACGGACATTATCGGCTTTGGGTCCTGGTGGTTTGCGTCGGGAACGGGCTGGTTTTGAGGTCCGTGACGTTCATCACAGTCACTATGGTCGTATTTGTCCGATTGAGACGCCTGAGGGACCAAACATCGGTTTGATTGGTCGTTTGGCATCTTACGGGCGGGTGAATACGTATGGTTTCATCGAAACGCCTTATCGTCGGGTACGGAATGTATTACCGGGTGATAGTGATGAGTTGGTGGGGCATAATGCGTTTGTGACGTTGGCGGATCCGGATACGGGCGAGGTTTTGGCCGAGGCGGGGGAGGAGATTACGGCCAAGATTGCGGCGGCGATTAAAGCGTCGGGGTTGACTGAAGTCAAGGTACAACCGTTCGTATCTGATGATGAAATTCGTTATATGTCGGCTGATGAAGAGGATTTGTACACGATTGCTCAGGCTAATGCGAAATTAGATGATAAAGGGCAATTGGTTGAACGACGGATTTCGGCACGGCGTAATCAAAAATTCGAGTTTGCTTCGGTGCAACGCATTGATTATATCGATGTGGCGCCCCGGCAGATTGTGGGTGTCTCGGCCGCGTTGATTCCGTTCTTGGAGCATGATGATGCGAACCGGGCGTTGATGGGTTCTAACATGCAGCGCCAAGCGGTGCCTTTGTTGCAACCGGATGTGCCGATTGTTAGTACCGGTATGGAGTTACAAGCGGCGCGGAACTCTGGTCAGGTGATTGTCTCCCGTACAGCGGGTGAAGTGATCAGTGTGACGGGTGAATCGATTATGATTATGGGTGATGATGGGCCACATACCTATCATTTGCGCAAATATAATCGGTCGAACCAAAGCACATGTATTGACCAACGGCCGATTGTGGTCAAAGGGCAACGGATCGAGATTGGTGATGTGTTAGCTGACAGTTCTTCAACTGAATTTGGCGAATTGGCATTGGGCCAAGATGTGATTGTAGCTTTCTTGTCATGGGAAGGTGGTAATTACGAGGATGCTATTTTGGTGAGTGAGCGGTTAGTGCGTGAAGATTTGTTTACCTCGATTCATATTGAGAAGCATGAAATTGAAGCGCGGGACACAAAACTCGGCCCAGAAGAGATCACCTATGACATCCCCAACGTGAGCGAAGATGCGCTCAAAGATTTGGATGAGCATGGTATCATCCGGGTTGGGGCGGATGTTAAAGAGAATGATATTTTAGTTGGTAAGATCACCCCCAAAGGTGAAAAAGAGTTAAGCCCTGAAGAGAAATTGTTACGGGCCATCTTTGGTGATAAAGCACGAGAAGTGAAAGATTCTAGTTTGCGTCTGCCACATGGTGCTCGTGGTAAGGTGGTTGATGTTCAAGTATTTACACGCCAGCAAGATCGTGATTTGCCCGCAGGGGTAGAGACGATGGTGCGGGTGAGTGTGGCTCAGCGCCGGAAAATCTCCGAAGGGGATAAGATGGCTGGGCGTCATGGGAACAAGGGTGTTATTTCCAAAGTTGTTCCTGTGGAAGATATGCCATTTTTGGCTGACGGGACACCGGTCGATATTATTTTGAATCCGATTGGTGTGCCTGGGCGGATGAACTTGGGTCAGATTTTGGAGACACATTTAGGGTGGGCGGCACGTTCACTTGGTTTCCGGAGTTTGACACCGGTGTTTGATGGAGCGAACGAGGCGGAGATTGCGGCCGAGTTGGCTCGAGCATGGTTAATTGATCGCGGCTGGGACGTGGTTACCCAATGGGCATGGGATTGGCTCAAAGAAGTTGAGTATGATATGGAGTTATTGCAAGACGACAATGAAGCACGTCGTTTATTCTCCATTGCTTGGCTAGGTGACAAAGGGTATGACCAAGATCGGTTAGCGACAGATACTGTTTACGCACGTCGTTCAGTGACAACGGAATGGTTGCGGGAACAAGGCTGGGAACCAGAATTGATCTTCCCGTGGGATAAACCGTTGGAGCATAAACAAAATTGGGCCGAGCATGACGATTTGGCCATCGAGATTTGTGCCCGTGAATGGTATAAGTATATCTTGCAACAATTTGGTAATGAGTTGCCCGAAGCGTTGCATTTAGATCCGGTAGAGAGTGATTTAGAAACATTATTAGCTAAAGCGCATCAACTAACTTTCCATACAAGCGTGCCGTTACCAACTTTGGGCAAGGAGCGTTTGTTAGAGGGTAAAAGTGGTACACCATTTGACCAACCAGTGACAGTGGGTATTATCCACATGTTGAAACTGGCTCACTTGGTTGAGGACAAAGCTCATGCGCGGTCAACAGGACCATACTCATTAGTGACCCAACAGCCATTAGGTGGTAAAGCCCAATTTGGTGGTCAACGGTTTGGTGAGATGGAGGTGTGGGCGCTTGAAGCGTATGGCGCAGCGCACACATTGCAAGAGATGTTGACGGTTAAGTCTGATGATGTCCAAGGCCGGGTCAAGACTTACGAAGCGATCGTTAAAGATGAAGTGATTGAAGGTCCTAGTGTGCCCGCATCGTTCCGCGTGTTGGTAAAAGAGTTGCAAAGTTTAGGCTTGGCTGTGGAAGCGGTAACTGAGGAAGGGGATGTGATTCGCTTCGGTAAAGAAGATGATAAACGGAATAACCGTAACAAAGATAAATGGGGTGGTCCAGGGCTGATGGATTTAGCCCGCGGCCGCCGATAGGAGTTAGGAGGTAGCGATGAGAGTTGCTACCTGTTGACAACCCCTCATGTCGTGATGCGTCATTAGTGAGGGATTAGATTTGACAAATTAAGAATTAATGGTATACTTAGCTTTCGTCTGCACTTAAACTTTATCGCAGTCAACTAATAGTTGTAGCTGTGAATTGAATAGAGAAGTTGGTAATGGAGGCCATCAGGAAACAAAAATCCGCTTGATGGCCTCCATTGTCGAGTATAGAGATGCAGGGATAAAGTGAGTTTCACGTTCGACGACTGGTAATAAGGAGAGATAGTAGCGTGCCAACAATAAATCAACTTGTGCGCAAAGGCCGGAAGGCCAAATCCAAGAAAAGCACCGCTCCCGCCTTGCAATGGACGTTCAATACGTTTCAACAACGGCGGACGCGACAAGCGAAAGGTGCTCCGCAAAAACGAGGGGTATGTACCCAAGTAAAGACAATGACCCCTAAGAAACCAAACTCAGCCTTACGTAAAGTGGCTCGTGTACGGTTGACAAATGGTGTTGAAGTGACAGCCTACATTCCGGGTGAAGGGCATAAATTGCAAGATCACTCGGTTGTTTTGGTGCGTGGCGGCCGTGTGAAGGACTTGCCTGGTGTGCGTTATCACATTGTGCGCGGTACGTTAGATGCGGCTGGGGTTGATGCCCGGGCGCAGGGTCGCTCGAAATATGGTACTAAGAAGCCAAAAGGCTAATATTGAGAGGAGATAAGAGCGATGCCAAGAAGATATCGTCCTGAGAAACGGGAAGTACAACCCGATTTAAGATATGGTAGTGTTAATGTAGAGATGTTCGTCAATCGTTTGATGATTGGTGGCAAGAAGAGTGTAGCACGCCGTGTATTGTACGACAGTTTTGAGCTTGTCGAAAAACGAGCCAATCGTCCTGCATTGGAAGTTTTTGATGAAGCGATGGAAAATGTTATGCCTCACATTGAGGTAAAACCGCGACGGGTAGGTGGTGCCACCTATCAAGTTCCGGTGGAAGTGCCCCAATCTCGGCGTTTATCGTTAGCGATGCGCTGGTTATTGACGGCAGCCGACAAACGCAATGGTCGTTCTATGTCGGAGAAATTAGCAAATGAATTTATGGATGCGGCTAATAACCAAGGCGCGGCAGTGAAGCGACGCGATGATGCACATCGTATGGCTGAAGCAAACCGAGCCTTTGCCCATTTCCGTTTTTAGTTGAAGTAGGTGAATGAGCTATGGCTGACGTGCCTTTAGAAAGAATCCGTAATATTGGGATTATCGCCCACATTGATGCGGGTAAAACCACAACCACTGAGCGTATTCTGTATTACACAGGGATGATTCATCGTATTGGTGAAGTGCATGAAGGCACGGCCACTATGGATCATATGGTGCAAGAGCAAGAACGTGGTATTACGATTACATCGGCGGCAACAACCATTCATTGGTTGGACCACCAAATCAATATCATTGATACACCGGGTCACATTGACTTTACGGCCGAGGTGCAACGTAGTTTGCGCGTTCTCGACGGTGGGGTTGTTGTTTTTGACTCTGTGGCCGGTGTTGAGCCACAATCGGAGACGGTGTGGCGGCAAGCAAATGATTACAAAGTACCACGTATCTGTTTCGTAAATAAAATGGATCGTATTGGCGCCGATTTTGTCCGCGTTGTGGGTATGATTCGGGAACGGTTGGGTGCTAACCCAATTGCTATCCAAATCCCAATTGGCCAAGAAGATAAATTCCGTGGGATTATTGATCTTTTAACGATGGAAGCGGCTATTTGGGAAGATGATGATTTAGGGGCAACGGCTAAAGTTGTTGAAATCCCTGATGATATGAAAGAGCAAGCGGAAGAAGCGCGCTCGATTATTTTGGAACGCATTGTCGAAACGGATGATGAGTTGATGGAGCGTTATTTAGAAGGTGAAGAGATTACACCTGATGAATTGCGTGATGCATTGCGGAAAGCAACCATTCGGGGTCAAGTGAATCCTGTATTGTGTGGTACTGCTTTACGTAACAAAGGTATTCAACGGGTTATGGACGCAATTGTTCATTACTTACCATCGCCATTGGATGTGCCACCAATTGAAGGTACTAATCCAGACAATGATGAGCCAGCAACCCGTCCTCCCGATCCTGACGCGCCATTATCGGCTTTGGTCTTTAAAATTGTGACCGATCCGTATGTAGGTAAATTGGCTTACATTCGGATTTACTCTGGTACATTGGAATCAGGGACAACGGTTGTTAATGCCAGTAAAGGTCAAAACAAGAGCCGTATTGGTCGTATTGTACGGATGCATGCTGACCACCGCGAAGATTTGAAAGTGGTGCGGACAGGCGAAATTGCAGCTGTATTAGGTTTGAAAAACACGACCACAGGTGATACGTTATGTGATCGTGATGAACCAATTCTGTTAGAATCGATTAATTTCCCAGATCCGGTGATTTCGTTGGCTGTTGAGCCTAAAACGAGCATGGATCATGACAAGATGGGTTTGGCTTTGCAAGCGTTAGCAGAAGAGGATCCAACTTTCCAAGTGAAATTAGATGATCAAACCGGTCAAACAATTTTGTTTGGGATGGGTGAGTTGCACTTAGAAGTTTTGGTTGACCGTATGTTGCGGGAATTTAAAGTTCAAGCTAATGTGGGTAAACCGCGTGTGGCTTATCGTGAAACGATTACACGGAGTGTTGACCGAGCTGAAGGTCGGTTTGTACGCCAAACTGGTGGTCGCGGTCAATATGGTCATGCGGTCGTTAAGGTTGAGCCGGGTGAACCTGGTTCTGGCTTTGAGTTCGTAGATTCAATTGTTGGTGGTACTATTCCACGGGAATATATTAAATCTGTGGAGCAAGGTTTGCGCGAAGCGTTAGAGAGTGGGACCATCGCTGGTTACCCTGTAGTCGACGTAAAAGCGACTTTGCATGATGGTTCTTACCATGATGTTGACTCTTCGGAGATGGCATTTAAAGTAGCTGGTTCAATGGCAATGAAAGATGGTTTGCAACGAGGTAAACCGGTTTTGCTTGAGCCGATTATGGCTGTTGAAGTTGTTGCTCCTGAAGAGTACACAGGTGATGTTATTGGTCACCTGTCCTCCCGCCGTGGTATGGTTGAGGGGATGCAAACACGGACGCAAGGGATTCAATCGATTAAATCGAAAGTACCATTAGCGGAAATGTTTGGTTATGCGACTCAATTACGGTCAATGACGCAGGGGCGGGGGACATTTACAATGGAATTTGAACATTACGCGCCAGTTAGCGCCAGCATTGCTGAAGAGATCTTGCGCGGTCGGTAGTCGTTAGCGTAACGATTCCCTAATTATCTATTTAAAAATGTAAATAATGCTGTGTTTGAACAGCTTGATTGTGTGTAGCTGGCACTTTACAGCGTGCCAGCTACATCGCTGTGTTTATTATAAGTAAAATCATTTAGTGTAAAGAGGTTTAGAGAGATATGGGCAAGGAGAAATTTGTGCGGGAAAAACCGCACGTAAATATCGGTACGATTGGCCATGTTGACCATGGTAAAACAACGTTGACGGCAGCGATTACAAAATCGTTATCGTTGAAAGGTTGGGCAGACTTCTCGGCGTTTGATCAAATTGATAATGCGCCAGAAGAACGTGAACGTGGTATTACGATCGCTATCTCCCATGTG
>DATHYN010000305.1:0-1583 GCA_035459145.1 Anaerolineae bacterium
GTTTCGTTGCCCTCTTCACCCACCACAGCATAACCATCAGGATGATTCAGTGTAGAAGCGGCAATCACCGAACCACCATTGTTAACAAAAAGATTGTTGGCACCACCAGAGATTTTGACACCAATACCGCTGTCGTTAACCTGGATGGTTTTGTTATCAGTGAGGGAAATATTGATATTGCCTTGGGAGCCGAATAGAGCACGGGACTGAGCAAAAATCCCAATATTATTAGTACCAGTGGCAAGGAGATTGCTATCAAAATTGATAGTAATTGCCCCTGACGAACCTGCACCACCCGCCGCATCAGCAAAGAAATCATCGACGAGACCGCCGCCCCCGCCGAGACTCTGGGCAAAAATCCCAAAGGAGCGATCGCCCCCGACAAAAACATTGCCAACCTGAGCAAAATTAATATTGCCGCCATTGCCACCATTAGCCGCACTCGGAGTAACCGTAACTTGACTACGGGGTAAACCAGTGAGGACAAAACCGCCACCACCACCGATGGATTGAATCACGGCGACATGGGAAAGCAGACCATTCGTCGATAGATTGCCTGTATTGGTGAAATTAATATTGCCACCATCACCCGTCGAATTATCCTGAGCACCCATGATGACTTCGACCGTATCCATGCCATCAATCTTGGCGATACCACCCCCCGCACCGATGGATTGAACTTCGAGGGCTGGGGACATATCACCCGCTGTACTCGTATCTCCGACAAAGGTTTGTGTAAGATCCCCACCGTTATTCGTAAAGCTGGGGTCAGCACCTAAAGTAACTGTTGCTGTTTTGCTACCGAGACCCGAAGCAAACTCGTCTTCAACTTCAGTGACGCTCATGCGGAGATAGCCACCGCCGCCACCAATGGATTGAGTGGAAGAACCTGCCGAATAGTCACCTTGGGTGGCAACATTCCCAGTCCGAGATTCTGCAACAGCACCACCACTAGAATTATTAGTATTCTGTGCACCTAAGCGAGCTTCGAGATCAACAGTGGCATCACTATTAACGACGACATCTTGGGCTGCACTACCGCCACCCCCACCAATCGATTGGAGAATCGCGGCGGGCGAATTTCTTAAGAATGTAAAGGCATCACCGATACGGGTTTTCTCAACAACAGCAGCCGTAAAACCAGAGGCAAGCTTTGATCCTAATTCGATTAACGTGTTTTTAGCAGCAATATCACCAGTATCAACGGGCAGCTCAAAGCCAGCATCTCCCAACTCAACAGCTTGCTTACTGATATCGAGAAACATTTCGATATTGCCGCCCCCACCATTAATGGATTGGGTTTTCTCCGCCGTGCTATTCGCCCCGAACATGAAGATGTCACCAGTGCTATTGACTGTAACCGTGCCAGACTTGCCATCAAAGATACCTGTCGCATCACCGATACCACCGATCGCCGTTTTTAAGATTGCATCCGCTGCCATCCAGATTGGGCTAGAAATCGACAAAGCACCATTACCACCACCACCACCGACGGATTGAGCAAAAATCCCAATCGAGTCATCACCATGGGATGTGATGGTTCCGGTGTGATTCACGACTACATTGCCAGCATCAGCACCCTT
>DATHYN010000306.1:0-1280 GCA_035459145.1 Anaerolineae bacterium
AATCCAGCTGGTAGAGCCTACGTCACTACCACTACGACGACGACTACTGCAGCGTACGGAACTGACGATTGCACCAACAACTCCACCGTGACCTACCTTGACCACAATATTAATAACGTGGTTCCAACATTCCCACCACCACCACCACCACCACGAAACGACGGGGCTAACGTCTTCGCGCCCTCCGCGCCTGTCGCGCCTCCCTTTTCTTTCGGTTGAGGGCGCGGTAGTGGGCCCGCGCCTCGGGTGTAATGGTGCGGCAAACCTCCTTTTTACAACTTTTACACTTGTACCTGTAATAGGTAAAACTGGATGCGATTTTTACCATGGCACCGTGGCACTTTTTGCACGGTGCCGGCTGCCAAGTGGGTGGCGGCGGCGGCGGTGGCTGTCCCCAAGCGTCTGGTGGCGGCGGTGGGGGCTGTCCCCAAGCGTCTGGTGGTGGCGGCGGTGGCTGCCCCCAAGCGGCTGGCGGCGGTGGCTGTCCCCAACCATGCGTTTCCGAATAATACGACGGGGGCGGCATCATCGTACCCGGTGCTCCGCCACCAACAAAAGGGGGACCGGGATGTGCCCATCCGGGTTGTGGTTGTTGGGCGTAATAACCGGCGGGGGCTGGAGGGACGCCGTAACCGTTGTTGTTGATGAATGCGGCATAATTACCGCCGGGGCCTGGCATCATGGGAGGAGGAGGAGGAGGAGTCGCCGATGGAGGAGGCTTCTTCCGTCTCGCCGCTCTTTTTTTCACCATGATGATATAGGTAGTACTTGTTTACTTGGTAGTGCTTGGCTTGTTTTTCTCTTTCTCTTGAATAATGTAATGTGCTCAGGGACGAGCGGGTTTGCTTCTTTGTTGTTCTCTTTGGATTGTGTGCTCTTGATGGGGGAGGTGCAGGTTTCGTTTTTCTACCATAGTAGTAGAGAGGACGGCGGCTCTTGTTCTGCTTCCGAATTCGTCAAAAGATTCCAAACGTGAACAAATTCGTATGGTAGTAAACTATGGATTTGTTGAAATATTGCAAGTGAGGACGAACAATAATTAGGATCCGTCATCTGAAATATTGTAAGTGAGGACAAACTTGACTTATTGATTTGTTAAAATATTGTAAGTGAGGACAAAAGTTACTTATCGATTTGTTAAAATATTGTAAGTGAGGACAAACTTGACTTATTGATTTGTTGAAAATTTTGTCCTCACTTACAATATTTTAACGAAGCAATAAGTCAAATTTGTCCTCACTTACAATATTTTAACAAAGCAATAAGTAATTTTTGTCCTC
>DATHYN010000307.1:0-7737 GCA_035459145.1 Anaerolineae bacterium
CCCCACGGCCGTGCCGGCCGTGTCACCCGCTCATACCCCACCCCTGTTACCACCACCTCCCCAAACTGTGCCCGCACTGGTGCCAACCCCTCACCACTTAACGCCGGCACCATCACTGTCGTCACCGTTTGCCACCGCAACGTCTCCGCCGCCGCAAACGGCGGCGCCCACGCCACTTGCAACGCCACTTCTCGCCCCGCCACCCCCGGCGTCGTCGGCAACGTCTGAAAATCAGCCACCACCTCTCCTTCACGCCACGCCGCTAACGGATACATATTATCCACTGGATGCTGCCCCGCCCGTACCACCGCTTGCTCCCCTTCCCAACGCACATATTCCACCCAATCGCTCCGCTTCGGCTCATCAATTTGCCAATAGAGGGTAACGGCCGTTCCCCCCGCCGCCAACGCCGACGCCGTCTCCACCTCATACCCCAACAATCCTATCCCCTCATAATCCCAATCCGCCAATGCCACCCCGCGCATCTCCCCTCTTGGCTCATCCCCCACCACCACCAACGGCCCCTCCGACCATAAATGATATTGTCCCGCCAACCCCGGCAAATAACGGGCTAAATAAACGGCCTGCCCCTCGGCTAACCCCTCCGCCAACGCCGCCATATAAGCACCCTCATCCGGCAACACCTGAATCGCCAAATCCTCACGCACCCCCTCCGCCTGTTGCCAATAATACAACGGTGCAATCTTCTCACTATCCGCTAAAATCGCCCCCCCCTCGGCCAACGGCAACGCCAACACCGCCTGCCCCCACGGCAGCAAACCATCCCGTTCCGATTGGTCCCGTCGCTCCCACTCCCCTATCGTTCCCCACAAAATCGGTCCCGCACATAACAAAATCAATACCCCTGTCAACAACTCCTTCCCCCCTGCCCGTACAATGCGCTCAACCGCTAACAACACCCCCGTTATCCCCAACCCCGCCCATAACGCCACAATCAAATGAGCTGGTAATAAAAACACATTCAAATCAGGTACATAATAGTTCAAATTGTAAAAAACAAACCCACCCCACGTCACCAACAACAAAACCCCCAATCGCCAGCCCCACCACCATAACAACACAAATCCCAACATCGCCAAAACCAACCACCCCCAGCCCCAATCAGCCAAAAACAACCGCCCCACAATTTCATAACGGGTCGGATCCGTCAACCAACCATCTAAACGTAACGCACCCCCAAAGCGGGCTCCCGTCACCCACTCCAGCCACCGCCGCCATCCCATCGCTTCCCCATTCACCACCTGCCACCGCCACGGTAAATAAATATACAAACTCAATGGCAACAAAAACGCCCCCATACCCATTCCCCAAAACCGACGCTCACGCCAAGGATGCTCCCCTCCCCGCCATAACGTCTGTAAACCAACCCAAGCCGCTGGTGGCAACAAAAACAAGGTCGTCAAATGGTTGGTCAAACTCAACCCTAAACCAAAGCACAAACCCAACCACCATCGTTTTTGCGCGGCCAAACTTAAATCCGCTTGGCTTAAATGAATCATCATGCCTAAATTGATTGCCACCAATAACGCATGCAACATATATACCTCGGCCACAATCGCCTGACTCCAAAACGTACTGCTCACCCCCAATCCTATCCCAGCTAATAACGCCCCCACACCATTCGCGCCTAATCGGCGCCCTAACCAATACACACCAACTATCGCCAGCAACCCGTAGGTGGCCGAGGCCATATTCAACCGCCAAGCCACATTCCCCCACGGCACCAACTCCGTAAACAACTTCCCCATTAATAAATACAACGGATAGCCTGTCGGATGCGCTATTCCCAACTGCGGCACCACCACCTGAAACTCAAACGTATCCGCCTCCCCCACCACCCGCGACATCGTTAACCCATAAATCGGGACCAAGGCCAAAATAGCCAATATGCTCGGCCACCAGCGCCCACCCCCCTCTTGACCGCTACCACTCACGCCCAACACTGCCATAAGCCACAAACTCGCCGCTAATAATAAACCTCCGGCCACTAAATCAATATCGGGATTCACTAAATACAGTACATTCAGCAACCATGGCAATAGCGGCGTCAACGCCGCCCACTCCCCCGATGATTGTCTCCATTTCCAAATCCCACCCCCTAATCCACCCCCTACCACGGCCAAACTACCCGCTCCCCACCAGCGCCCCCACCACCATAGCTCTGGAAAAAACAGCTCATACCCCCCCCGACTAATCGCTAAGCCACCTATAACGCCACAAAAAATAGCCAGAATAAACGGAATACTAACTTTCATTTGTCTCATAACAACGCTTCTTCTATCTTATTCAACCACACCAGCACGCTCCACCTCTAACCGATTCCGATAAGCCAGCAGAACCGCACACGATAACTCCGCATACGAATTTAATAACGTTTGCAAATGGGTATCAAATGGTACCACTTCAAAATTTTCATTACGGGGATCAAATAGTTGTAAAACACCTAACATCTCGCCTTCTTTTTTTAATGGTATTGTTAAACTATGTGTCCACACAAACCCAGGCACAATCTCACTTACAAACGGTATGCGCTGACCCGCATCTTCTTCCATCACTTTATCATCTAAAATCGCTTGCGTTAACATATAATTCTTTGCCCAACTAACTGACCCCATACCCATCTCTTCAATTTTATCTCTGTCCCAAAAAATCCGTTTCTGTGGAAAGCGAAGCGCCATCATCTCTAACTGCTTATCATCTTCCATCATCACTAACAAACCCACCCGTGCTTGACAAAAATTCTGCGCTTTTTGCACAACATCACGCAATAAATCTTCTAACGCTTCCCCACTAGACAGTTGTACACCCAACGGAATAACCACCTCTAATAACGCCTCGGCCCTCTGCTTCTCCACCGCCAACTTAGCAATATTCAACAAAGCGATCACCAAACCCAAACCCACCACACTCGATACAAAAATCATAAACTCTGCTTCGTTGTCTAATCCCGCATCGAACAAGACCGAAATCAACGTCTCTGACTGTAATGACCACAACAAAGCAAAGCAAAAGCCCGCCATCAAAGAAAACAACTTGCGCTCTAAGTTTTGCCAACTCAAAAGCCCAATCGTAAACCCTAACAACGCCCCCACCACCCCAAAATAAACAGCATCTTCCGCCCCATAAAAGGCGATGCGTAACCCATCAATAATCAACTCTTGCTGTGTCATGACCAACGATTCTTCAATCCATTCCGGTTCCAGCGCAATCAAGATCCATTTCGCCAAGCCTAATCCCATACCACTGTAAGCCCCATAAAGGGTGCCTGTCCAAAAATCATTAATCACATCTTTGCGGTATAACACGATAATGGGGAATGCCAAAACAGCAATTTCAAAAGCGAGGGCCACAATTAAGGTCTCGTTCCAATCAAGCCCCCAGTACGCATCGTATAAACCAACGAGGGTGTGGATAACGGCCGTTACCCCCAATGACCCCCACGCCCACCTCGGCCCCCAATCAATCTTCGTCTGCCCCCGCACAATCCACTGCGTCACCACCCCCACCCCCAACACAACCAATACCACCAATACAATATATGCCCCCGATACCATCATCATCGTCATAACTTCATCTCCTTCCCCATCCCCGACCACAACGGGCTTTCCACCGGAAACAAACGGCGTAAAGTAGCTAAATAATAATTCCCCAACGCTTCTTTCGCTTCCGCCACCTGCATCTCAATCCCGGCCACTTCACTTTCCACCTTCTCTTTTGTCGGCCCATCAGGCAGCTCCATCACCCGATGTTTTTGCACCGCCAACTGCGCTTGCAATGTCAAATAAGCCAAAATCTCATCAACCTTGTCTGGTTCAAAGCTCTCCTCTAATCTTGTCACCAACTCCGCCCGTCCCACATCATTGGCCAAATAACTCACATCATCCGCCGCCCAATAATCCCCGTTCGCCACTAATTGCGCCTCAATCAACCGCATCTGCTCCTCCAAACCCAACCGAATCACCTGCCAAATCATCCCAATCGCTAAGGCGCCTAAAACAATAGTAATCACCAATAAATACAAACCTGTATCCATCGCGCTTTCATTGCTAACAACCCCATTATAAATCGCATGAACCATCACCGCCGCTACCGTCCCCACCACTAACATCAACAACTTACGCAATGATGGCCGACTACGGGCCAACCCGCCTGTAATCCCCACCAATCCCGTCGCCGCCGCATGAATCAAATTAACCGACAGAATTCTCAATACAATCACCCCAATCGTTTCATCTCCCCCTAACTGGTACACATAAAAATAGTTCTCGAAAATAGCAAAGCCCATCCCCACCGCAAACCCATAAATCGCCCCATCCACAAAATATGTAAATCGCTCCTGTCGCACTAACCAAACAATGATTAGCCCTTTCAAAATTTCTTCCGTAATTGGCGCTACTAACCGTACAATCGCATCCGCATCATACCCTAACATTTCCCGAAACAGTGTATCATTCACCCCAAATGCCAAGGCCACAGAAATCCCCCCCCAACCCAAACAAACCGCCATCATCCGCCCCGAACCACTTTGATAAAAATCTTGTGTGTACACCAAATACAAAAACAACAACGGAATAACCGTTGCCAAGGCATAAGCTATAATCGCACTCATCGCCACTCTACCTCCTCATACACATTCGCTCCCTCCAACAACTCATCATCCCCCTCCCCTTTTAGATGCTTATCAAAAAAAGCAACTGTATACTGCTTAATAATCTCTGCCCCACGCTCAACCGGCAAATCCCCCGTCAAGCCAATCTGTCCCGATAACGGCGTTAAAAATGGGAAATCAGAAAATGTATAATGATTCGTATCTGCAATCATAAACCAGCCTCCCTCATCACCTAAATTCCCCAACAACTCTTCTCCCAAAGCCATATTTTCCTCGCCCAACCACGTTTCCGTACTCATAAACAATGTCGGTACCTCCCGCTCCACTGTCGCCGCATAATCTGAAATCGGCCGCAACCAAGCATCCAATCCTAAACCAACATCACACCGTGGATCCTCCTGACAAAATACCCACATCGTCCCCCCACCTGTCGAATGCCCCATCACCCCAATTCGCTCCAAATCCATCTGCCCATCCAATGTAATCACCCCTTCCATCCCATTCAATCTCTCCAACTCATCTAATATAAATGCCACATCCTCAACCCAAATATCAATTAAGAACCGCCCCTTCTCCGCTGTTACTTCCCCCTCGACATAAAGCCCACTATCATGCGCCGCTACCCGCCCATCCGGATACACTGTCGCCGCATTCCCATACGGATGATCAGCCGCCACCACCACATACCCCTGACTTGCCAACTCCGTTACCTGAAACATATTCTGCCCCCGTACGCCACTTAACCCATGAACAAAAACAATCACCGGAAACGGCCCATTTTGCGCCACCGGTGCCCCCACATATGTATATGTCGGGGCCAAATTAATATGATTCATCAAAAAAGAGGGTAATCCAAACTGCTCGGCCACCGCCGCCCCCGTCACCAACGCATTATCCACATACGTCGCCTCCGGCCCCATCTGCTTCGCCGCCGGATACCACACCTGTACCATCAACTCCCGCACATCACCCGGCTCCTCCGTATGCGTCTCCTCCCGACTCCCATCTACCATATAAAACGTCTGCGTTCCCACCACATACGGCCCACTCGGCGCCGCCAATTTCGGCACCGGCAATAACACCGGCACTACCAACGATAAAATCCCCATCACAACCAATCCCCCACCACTGCCTATTAATACCCGCCAACTCGGCCGCTTCCGGATCCACGTCGGCACCGTCCCCGCCACAATCGCCACCGCCCCGCCCACCGCCAACACATACCCCCCCCACATCTGCCACCGATACCCCTCAATCAACAAATGCGCCTGCCCAATCACAGCCGTCAGCCCCACCAACGTCGCCACCGCCGTCCATGGCAACCGCCGCCACCAATACGACCAACCCGCCAAACCCATTAATCCAATACCACTAATCACCAAACAAATCTCTAATAACCGCATCCTATCCTTCCTTCACCAGTACGCTACTTAGCACATTAATACAAGCCTACTCATCACCAATCCGCAATACCAACTTCCCGTTCACATCCCCCCGCTCCA
Organism: Anaerolineae bacterium; assembly: GCA_035459145.1. Classification (GTDB taxonomy): domain Bacteria; phylum Chloroflexota; class Anaerolineae; order Promineifilales; family Promineifilaceae; genus DATHYN01. Next base: position 6,133 of record DATHYN010000307.1, read on the forward strand.
ACCGTTCCAACGCTGTCACCCCCTCGGCCAACGGATACACCCTATCGACCACCGCCACCAACCGCCCCGCAAACAACAACTTCATCACCTCTTCATAATCCGCCTGCGACCCCATCGTACTCCCAATAATCCGCAAATGCTTGCCAAACATGTACCGATTATCAAACTCAAACGTCGGTCCACTCGTATTCCCCACCGTCAACAACCGCCCCCCCTTACGCAACGCCCGCAACGAATTCGCATACGTTGCCGCCCCCACATTATCCACCACCACATCCACCCCCCGTCGCTTCGTCGCCTGAAAAATCGTCTTCCCCCAATTCTCTTTGTTCCGATTAATCAGCACGTCCGCCCCCAACGCTTGCGCCTGCGCCAACTTCTCATCTGTTGACCCCACCACATAAATCTGCCGCGCCCCCGCCAAACGGGCTATCTGGATCGCCGCCGTATTCACTCCCCCACCCGCCCCTACAATCAAAATATCCTCCCCCGCCCGGAAACCACCCGCCTTAATCAACGAATGCCACGCCGTCACAAACACCAACGAAGCCGCCGCCGCCTGCTCAAACGATACATGCGTCGGCAACGACACCACATTCCGCGCCGGCACCTTAATATACTCCGCATAAAATCCCGGCAAATGCTCCCCCAACACCGCAAACCGATCACACATATTTTCCTCCGCCCCCCGACAAAATTCACACTCACCACATCCCACCGTCGGATTAACCGCCACCCGATCACCCACCGCTACCCGCGTCACCCGCTCACCCACCGCCGCCACCACCCCCGCTCCGTCACTCCCCATAACATGCGGCAACTTCAACTTCAACGCCGGCCACCCCTCCAACACCCATAAATCCAACCGATTCAACGCCGCCGCCTTGACCGCCACCAACACCTCATCCGGCCCCGGCTCCGGCTTCGCCGCATCCTCCACATACGCCACATTCTCCAACGTCCCATGCTCTTTAAAAACAATCGCCTTCATACTTACTTACTCCTCAGAAACATAATTAATCCATAACTTATCTACGGTCCGATAGGGCTGTCAATTCCGATAAAATCATAAATAAAAAATAAAAAATCACCCATAACCAATCAAACCGATTGCACATCCTCCCCTTATTCTCTACAATAAGTTGTTTAACTAAAAAATTTCATACTTTTAAATCAACAACTTCAACGTATTAAACGGCATATTTTCAAGATCAAATGTCGAGATTATTTAGTTTAATACACTTAACCCAGAAACCGATCATAACCTATCACTACCAATCCAACCAGTACAACAAACTTATGAATATCATCCAACAAAAAATTAACGGCTACCAACATCAACAACATAGCCTCACCACCTTCATCCTCGACCAAAACGCCCCCCATACCTTCTACCTCCGCTACGCCCTCGTCATCATGGGCCCCGAAACCCCCATCTTCCCCGAATCCCTCCTCGACGATTGGGGCACCGAAATCACCGGCCTCAAACTATACCGCTGGTTCCATGAGTTTGCCCCCCGCTTCCCCCGCGCCGAAGTTTTCGGCCTCGGCCCCCTCGGCCGCCCCACCCAACACTTCCTCCGCGAATTCGAACATTACCTCCCC
>DATHYN010000308.1:0-7186 GCA_035459145.1 Anaerolineae bacterium
GGGGGGGAGAGGGGGTTGGTGATGGGGGCCGAGGGGGAGATGGCGTTGGTGATAGCGGCGGCGGGTAGGGGAGAGCGTAAGAGTAAGAAGAGGAGTGAGAGGCCAACAATAAGGATTGGTAAGCGGGTTAAAATATCTATATAGTGGGTTTTATAGATTTGATTGGTGTACGTGATGGTGTTGGCAAAATTCATTGAAAACTTCCTCTTGTATGGGATGAATAGTTGAGTTCAGGTTACGGATATTATGAATAGTTGGTGTGGTTGAGATGGATTTAGACGATTACCTCGCCTAAATCCATCTCTAACAGCAGATGAAATCAATCTAAGTCAATTAACCTAAATTCTTTGCACAAATTAAATGACTTATAATAACAATAACATAAGTAAATGTGGTTTAAAATAAAAAAGACTGCACGTTTTTGGTGGTAAATAGGGTTGTTTGGGTTGGTTTTTTGTTTGTTTTGGCACGATAGGTTAAGTGGGGTGGTATGTTGGGGGTGCCGGTGGTGGGTTAGGGGGGGATGTGAGGTTAGGGGAGATTTCTCGACTTCGCTCGGCCTTTTGTGCGGGAGTGAGGTGATGGTTGTTGTAGGGCAGGCTGTCGCTGCGCTCGAAATGACAGTGGCGCGCGGCCTTTTGTGCGGGAGTGAGGTGTTGGTTGTTGCGGGGCAGACTGTCGCTACGCTCGAAATGGATTTGGTGGGTGTGCTTGGAATTGTTCGGTGGGCTGTGGCGGTGGGCGATATGTCCTATATTGGTTAGGGCGTTGAGAAATTGGGGTATACTTACTTACGGAATGGGTTTGTTTTATCTGAGTTGGAGGCTGGTTTGATGAGGTTTGGTGGATTTGGACGTGGATTTTGGAGGTTTGACGGATTTTTTGGTGTTGGTGAAGTGAGGCGGGGTGGGTGTTACGTAATAGGGTATGGTTGCGGTGAGAGATAGAGTTGGCCGGAAGCTGGAGATGGTGAATCATGAGTGATGAAAATTTGTTAGCCATGCCTCAAGAGGCATTTGTGGCTTTGGTTGAGGAGGCGTTCCAATTATATGCGAAGGGGAGTTTGCCCTCTTTGGCTAAATCAGCCTTGGCACAAAGTTCATTGGTGGCTGATTGTTTGTTGGCTGGGGAGAGGGGGACGGCGCAGGCGTTAACGTGGGGGATGGAAGCGTTGTTGTATTGGGGGGTGAAGCAGTTGAAGCCGGCGGGGCCGCATGATTTTAAGCATCGAAAGTGGCGTCTGTATAATGTTTTGTATTATCCTTATTTGGAAGATTATACGTTTGAGCGGGTGGCCGAGTTGGCGGTGACGAGTAATCGGACGATTTATAATGCGAGAGAAGCGGCGATTGAGTTGGTGGCTGATATTTTTCGGGATGAGTTGCAAAGTGGGGCGGGGCGTGATGGTCGTAAATTTGAGGCGGTTGAGTTGCGGTTTAAAGGGTTGCCGGAGCCGATGCAGTTGGTTTTGCGACGCGTGGCTATTTTTCGGCAGTTGATTCCAGTTAGTTTGTATACCCAGTTAGCTGATGTGAGTGGTGTGGTTGATAGTGGTGATAGTTTAGCTTATTTGAAAAAGAGTGCGCTGTTAGCAGTTATCAAGGAGGAAGATAGGCTTGGGGTTCAAGTAAATGAGGATGCGGGATTGTATTTGAGTATGCAATTAACGGAAACGCAGCAGCATGTGTGGCATCAGGCGGCAGGTCAATATTATGTTGAAAATGGTGATTATTTGGAAGCTAGTTATCATTTTGGTCGGGCTAATCATTATGAGCAGGCGGCAAGAGTGCTTATTGATTATTATCAAGTGATTATGGCTAAGCAGGAGACGGAGCAACTGTTGGCTCAGTTATTGGCTATTCCCAGAGATCAAGTCAAAATCAATACATGGGCAGAGTTGAAGATGATCGCGGGGAATGTGGCGCAGATGGTTGAGGATGTGCAAACGGCGTTAGAGCAGTATCGTTTGGGGTTGCAAACAGATGATTTGGAAATCAAAGCGCGTATTTATCATCGGTTGGCGAAAACGGTAGAGGCGCAAAATTTAGATGATGCTTTGGCTAAATATGGGGCGGGGATTGCGTTGCTGCAAGAAAATGATATTTATACGAACAGTTTGCGGGCGCGATTAGCGGCTTTGTTGATGGATCGGGCGTATATTTATATTATGGAACGGCCTGATTTTGAGCAGGCTAAACAGGATTTGGAAGAGGCGGAGAGGATTTTGCGGGATTTGGATCAAGTGGTGGGGGATGATGATCGGGTCGAGAGTGGGCATTTAGAGCAATTGGTTGATCTGTTTGCGAATCAGTTTAGTGAGCGTCAATTAGAGGCGCTTTGTTTTTCGTTGGGGCTCGCATATGAGGATTTGTATGGGGATAAGCATGAAGAACAGGCGGCATCATTGGTCCAATATTTACATCAATCTAAGCGGTTGGTGGAATTGATTGAGGTGGCGTCACGGTTACATCCTGATGGGATGTGGGAGCGGATATTGATTAAGGGGGAGCCCAAACAGTTACGTGATGAGTTGATGAAGCAGTGGGTGAATTTGCATAATTTGTGGGGCACGATTCATCGGCGGCAGGGGAATAAGGAGTTGGAGTTTAGGCATCGTCAACAGGCTGGTCGGATTGCGTATGAGATTGGTGACAAGAATTTAATTATCAAAACGATTCATAATTTGGGTTTAAGTTATGCTTATTCGGGGCGGTATGAGTTGGGGTTGTATTATGGGGAGGAGGCGTTGCAGATTGCGGAGGAGATTGGGGATTTGTCTAATGTAGCGAAATGTTTGAAGACGATTGGGGGGGCTTATTGGGGGTTGAAGCGGTTGGCCGAGGCGGCGCAGAGGTATGAGCGGGCATATGCTATTTTTGCGGAGATGGATAATCAGAATTGGTTGGCGCATATCTGTTTTGATTTGGCCGAGGTTTATGGTGATTTAGAAGATTATGCAAAGATGGGGGATTATTTTGATGAAGCGGTGAATTTAGCAAAATCGTTGGGGGAGGATGGTTTGTTGGCAGAGTTAGATTGGTTAGCTAAACAGTATGTTGGTTTAGTACCACCTACTGTTGAATTGAAGGGGCGTCAATTGGAGGCGTTTGAGTATGTTAAGTTGCAGGGAAGTATTGATCGACAAACCTATATTGAGTTAACGGGTGTTTCTAAACGAACGGCGGTTCGTGATTTGAATGATATGGTTGAGAAAAAGGTGTTGCGGCGGGAGGGGCAAGCGAGGCAGATACAATATGTTATGGGCTAAGCGGTTTGATAAAAATGGCTGATTTGAATGGGCGTGAAAAATAGTTAAGTTGAAGAATTTTTGGGCCATGTAAACTGAAATTTGGCTCCTTGCCCTTTGTCTGATTCAATCCAGATAGATCCCCCTTGTTCTTCGACGATCTTTTTGACGACAGCTAGACCAACACCGGTGCTGTCTACATTGCTGTTTTTCGCCCCTAATGTTTCAAACATACCAAAAATTTTCTCATGATGTTCGGGGGCAATACCAGGCCCATTATCAGCTACAGTAAATTGATAAAAGTTCTCTTGTTCTTTGATTGATATTTGGGTAAGTCCCTTCATTGGCTCATGATGATATTTGACGGCATTGCTCAATAAATTTAACAAAACTTGCTCTAATTGGATTTGATGGGTTGTAAATGTGTACATTGGGGGGATGATTTCAAACTTAAATCCTTGAGGGGCGGTCAATAAATCAATTATTTCAGTTAATAATTGGGTAACATCGACTTCTGTTAACTCACTACTTTGTTGGTCGATTCGTGAATATTCCAAAATGCCATTAATTAATTGACGCATATGTGTGGTCCGCTCTTGCATATGGGTTAAATGTTCCTTAACCTCAGCAGGAATGTTACCTTCCATATCTTCTTCAATCCACATTGCTAAATTGGTGATGCCACGTAATGGAGCCTTTAAGTCGTGTGAAACCATATAAGCAAATTGATCGAGACGTTCATTGGTTTTACGTAACTGTTGTTCTGTTTCACGGCGGAGGTCTACCTCTTCAGCCAATTGTTGATTTTGAGCTTGCAAGGTGGTTTCTTTTTCAGCTAGTTGTTGATTTTTTGCTTGTAAGATCGCTTCTTTTTCACGTGCTTGCGCAAATCCTTGGGCAACAGTCGCGGCGATAAATCGTTGTAAGGCCGTGACTAAAAATAGCACAATCAAGTAAATAATGAAGGCGACAAAATTAATGATAGGGGTATAGGCTGAGATAATAATCCCGTTTATCTCGGCCAGATATAAGCCAATGGTGGCAATAAAGGCAATCGTGCCAAAAACAGTTGTGCCTTGAACCCCTAATAAGGCGCCGGCGAGCATAATGAGTAGATAATGGGCTGTGGCACCAGCACTACGAATGCCAGCTTCTTGCGCTTCTGTCGTAATGATTAGAGCGGAGAAACTCAGCAAGAATAACCAACTGGCAGGGGTGATGCCAATATAATTGAGAACATATTTGCCCACAAAGATGGAGATTAAGGCTAAAATACCGATCCAGATAGAGCTTGGATCAAAAAAGATTAAGCAAGTTGTAATAAGGATAGTGGCTCCACCTAATACGACTAAAATTCTGTTTAACAAACTGGCCATACGAGCTTGTTCAGGATCGTCAAAGTGAGGGGGGGCTAAAAATTGCTTGAAACTGTTCATGGTGCGTTAATGGTATTCGGAAATGTTGATTGGTGCAAATTTAGGGGGATTGCGGATGCGCGGGAGTAAGTATATTCAGCGGTTGGGGCGGATATTAAGGAAGCAGGGGAATGCAACGGCCGTTTTGTACGAAGTGATTGCGCGTGACACGGTGGATGAGGGGATGGCGCAGAGACGGCGGGCGGGGGCGCGGAGGCGGCAGGGATAAACCCTCCATTTGGGTAAGGGGCATATTTGCTTTATTGTTGTTCAGATTGGTGATTTTCGCTGGTTTTCCATGACATATCACTGATTTCATTTGCCTCTAAAACTTGGGCTAATAATTCTTCTAATACGGTTAAGTTATTAACTTGGGTCAAACGCTCTTCCCAATCTGAAGGAATCTGGTCAAACTTATCTGTTAGTATTTGCCGTATGGCAGTTTTCATACCGCTTAAAAGTCCTTCTTCACGCCCTTGTCGTAAGCCAATACGATAGGGGTCATATAAAAATTCCTCTTGTAATAAAGTTAACTCATTCATCAAATCCTCTCCTAAATCATCTAATGATGATAATGGTATATAGGTGTCAGTAAAGAATATTAAAAAACATTTTTCGTCCCATGTCAACTGATTATTATTAATGATAGTTCGCCAACTGTTTAGCCGGGCTTGAGCTAATTGTTTGGTGGGCATAACTGCGGACAAGGTCGCGGCGATTGGGTCTAAGCGTGCGGCATAATCATCACCAACTAAATCTCGCAGATTGACTTGCCAATATTCAAACGTCATATAGGTTTGAGTCCCGATTTTCTCATGATAGGCTTGTAGTTTGATCTCATCGTCACCTACGGGTAGTAACATCATCACCACAGGCAAGATGAACTGCTGTTTTAATAAGCGTAATAAGGAGTAATATTCAAACATTCGTTGCGGTAATGTATCTTTGCGACTTGCTTCTACTTCGATATGTAACAAGATCGTTTCTGGTTGCCCATCGGCCCGCTTTACCTCGACAACAATATCGGCTATTCGTCGTAAGGATTCAGGTAGATTTAAATCGAGTTCTTTATCAATGAACTTCATGGTTTCCCATTGGATTGCTTCTGCTTGTTGAGGTAAGAAGAGCATTATTACTTCTGGTAAAAACCGACGCAGTAACTCTTTGAATAAGGCATCATGCGGTATTTTAGCAATTTTGGGTGTCATTAAGCATCTCCATTAATTTAATAAAGCCGGGATGGTTCATAATCGATAACCAATCCCATAAAGCCTACTTACTCAACGTCATTCAAGCCGTTTTGACGACATTGGTTATGGATATTGGTGATATTGGCTGGTTATTTTGGTAACTGTCTCTTAAAATAGGAGGATGATTTTGATATGTAGGTGGCAAATGAGATGTTAAAGGGTGAATTGATTCGGTCGCGGTTGGATAAGCGGCGGGGGGAGGTGCGGGCGCGGCGGTTGCGGGCGGATTATCATTGGTTGGAGGTGGCGGAGGGGATTAATCGGTTGTTGCGGACGCATGTGGGGCGGACGCGGGGGGAGGTGGATGAGGCGTTGCGGGCGTTTGAGGGGGATAGTTTGGATTATCCGATTATTCGGGGGTTGGCGGCGGTGGCGTTGGGGGGGTGTGATTTTGGGCGTGAGCCGGTAGTGGGGCCGGCTGAGGCGCGGGCGGCGTTGTGGGCGCGAGGGCCGGCCGGGGTGGGGGTGATCAAATCGGAACGGCGGGAGCGGGCGGGGGTGTTGCGGGAGGTGGCGGCGGGGTATGGGGTGGGGGCGGCGGAGTTGGAGGCGGCGATGTTTGCTGATTTGGCCGAGGAGCAGATTTTGCAGGGGGTGGAGCAGGTGTGGGCGCCGGCGGATTTGATTGGGCGGTATAATTTGGAGGTGGCGCGGGGGGTGTTGTATTGGGGGCGTGAGATGCGGTTGTGGTTGGGGGATCATTATAAGGATATTTTTAAATATATTAAGTTGTTTAAGTTGATGCATGAGATTCGGGAGGGGGCTGGGGGCGGGTATGAGGTGACGTTGTATGGGCCGTTGTCGCCGTTTGTGACGTCGACGATTCGGTATGGGTTGGCGTTTGCCAAGTTTATGCCGGCGTTGTTGTTGGCGGATGAGTGGCGGATGGAGGCGGATGTGCGGCCGCCGGGGGTGGATAGTTTGTGTCGGTATCGGTTGGCATCGGGGACAGATTTGGCGACGCATTTTAAGGGGAGTGGGGCGTTTGATAGTAAGTTGGAGGCGGATTTTGCGGCCGAGTTTGAGGCGAAGTACACGCAGGCGGAGCGGGTGTGGGAGTTGGGGCGTGAGGATGAGATGATTTTGGTGGGGGATACGGTGATGATTCCTGATTTTTCGTTGACGAATAAAAGGGATGGGCGGCGGGTATTGATTGAGATTGTGGGGTTTTGGCATCCGAAATATATTGAGCGGAAGTTGGCGAAGGTGGCGGCGGCGGGGCGTGAGGATTTGATTTTGTTGATTTATGAGGGGGCGAAGGTGGCGGAGGGGGC
>DATHYN010000309.1:0-12409 GCA_035459145.1 Anaerolineae bacterium
TCATTATCCCGATAAGCCCCAATCACCAACAAATGCGTCGTTTGCTCCGCCGTCATTAACAATTGCAACAACTTCAACGACGGCAAATCAGCCCACTGCAAATCATCTAAAAAGATAGTTAACGGATGCTCCCCATCCGCCAACGCCCGTATAAAGTTTTGAAATACCAAATTAAACCGGTTTTGAGCCTCAAACGCTGGCAATGGCCGCACCTCAGCCTGCTCCCCAATAATCAACGCCACCTCCGGTATCACCTCCACCACAACTCCCCCATTCTCCCCCAACGCCGCCTCTAACTTCTCCCGCCAAAATCCGATTTCTGCCTCACTCCCCGCCAAAATTTGCCGCACCAACGCTTGAAAAGCCTGAATCAACGAAGCATACGGTATATTTCGCTGGTATTGATCAAACTTACCCGCCACAAAATACCCTTGACGCGCCGTAATCGGCCGATGAACCTCCTGCACCAACGCCGATTTCCCTATCCCCGAATACCCAAACACCAACACCAACTCCCGCCCCCCCTGGCTCACTCGCTCAAAAGCCCCCAACAATTGCTCAACTTCCTTTTCCCGTCCATATAATTTCTGCGGTAACTGAAACTTCTGCAACCCATCCCGCCCACCTAACTTAAACGCCCCTATCTCCCCCTCACTTTGCCATACTTGCAAACAATGCTCAATATCCGCCCCCAAACCCGCCGCCGATTGATATCGCTCATCTGCATTTTTGGCCATCAACTTCAAAACTAATGCCGCTAATGGAGCCGGCAAATCTGGCCGAACGGCCGTTGGCTTCTCCGGCTCCACCGCAATATGATTGTACACCATCGCCAACGCATCTTTTCCCTCAAACGGAAGCTTCCCCGTCAATAACTCATAAAACGTCACCCCCAACGAATACAAATCGGTCCGATAATCCATCGCCCGATTCATCCGTCCCGTCTGCTCTGGTGACATATAAGCCAATGTCCCCTCTAATCGCTCTGGTGGCATAAACACCTGCGTCTCATTAGCCAACACCGTCGCAATCCCAAAGTCAATAATCTTCACCACCCCCGTCTCCCGATTATAAACAATATTAGCCGGATTAATATCCTTATGCATCACACTTTTCTCATGAATCCCCGCCAAAATAGCCGCAATCTGCCCCATTACCTTCAATTGCTCAACCAAAGTCCACCCCTCATCCTCAAGTTGATAACGTAACGCCACCCCACCAAAATCCTCCAACACAATCATCGGTGCCTGCTGGCTCGTGTCCCAATCCAACACCCGAATCACCCCCTCAACCCCCTGCAAATCCTGCAAAATCTCATACTCTTGCCGCAAACGCGCCACCCGCTCCAACGACGGATACTCCTCATGCAGCCGCTTCAGCATCACCGTTTGCCCATCATTATCCCGTACCCCACGATAAATAACCGCCTCCCCACCCTCATAAACCTGTCCTTCAACTGTATAACCACGCAAGTTCAACATCCTCAACCTCCACGTAACAGCTATTCCTCTAGACAAACCTTACAAAAACTTGATTACTCAAAAACCGTCCCCGTTCCGTCAACAACAACCGCCCCTCAACCTCGGCCAACAACCCCCACCCCTTCAACTGCCGCACATCATCCCCCCACACACCCTCAACCCCCACCCCAAACATCGCCTCAAAACCAGCCAAATCCACCCCCTCGGCCAACAACCGCAACTGCGTAATCATCACATCCGCCATCCGCTCCTCCCGCGTCAATTCATACCACTCCGCCACCGCCCCCGACCACGGATACCGCACCTCTCCCGACCACCCTTCACCCAACAACCGCCGAATATACACCCGCGGCTGTTTCACCACATGATACCGATACCCCTCAGCATGACCATGCGCCCCCGCCCCCAAACCCAAATACGCCCCATTCCGCCAATACGTTAAATTATGCTCACACGGCCGTCCCGGCCGCCCCCAATTCGAAATCTCATAATGCTCCCAACCCGCCCCCGCTAACCGCTCCCCCGCCATCTCATACTGATCCGCCGCCAAATCACCATCCGGCGCCGCCATCTGCCCCTGATGCAACCACCGATGCATCGGTGTCCCCGGCTCAATCGTCAAACAATACAAACTCAAATGCGTCGGTTCCAATGACAATACCCCCTCCAAACTCCGCTCCCAACTCGCCAACGTCTGCCCCGGCACCCCATAAATCAAATCTAAATTAAAATTATCAAAACCGGCCGCCCGCGCCGCCCCCACCGCCTTCACAACCGTCTCCCAATCATGTTGCCGCTCCAATAACGCCAACTCACTCGCCACCACACTCTGCACCCCAAAACTCAACCGATTAATCCCCAACGCCCGCACCGCCCCCAAATACGCCTCGTCCACTGTCCCTGGATTCGCTTCCATACTCACTTCCGCCCCCGATACCAACTCAAACGCCTCATCAACCGCGCCCAAAATCACCCCTAACTGTTCAGGACTCATCAAGGACGGCGTACCCCCTCCAAAAAAAATCGTCTTCACTTTCCTTTTGTCCTCCCCACCCACTTGCCGTATCTCCGCCGCCAACGCCTCCGCATAAACCCCCTTCAAATCACCCAAACTCGTATACGTATTGAAATCACAGTATGAACACCGATGGCCACAAAAAGGGATATGCAAATATAAACTTAAACGATCATCATTACTCATTATCCACTATCCCTTATCCCATTACATTCTTTAACCAAAAGATTTCACACCCTTAATAGACTGTAACACAAATAACCCAGAACGCTGTCATTCCCGCGCACGCGGGAATCCATTACGGTAATGCCACACAATTCCCCGTATTCAACTCCACCGCATGTCCCGATGTCGCCACCAACGCACACATCCGCGTCGCCGCCACCGGCTTGCTCGCCACTGTATAACCGGCAAACGGTGACCCGCCCGCATACAAAATCCAATTACTACTATTGGCCGGTACACCCGCATCCTGTGGCGCAACCGTATCATAAAAGAAATGAATATGATATTGCCCCGCATTAAAACTTGGTACAAAATTACCCGTCGTAAACGCCACTTGATAACGCCCATCCGCTATCGTAATCCCCGAAATTGTCACCCGCCGCCCTTCGGGCGTCGGTGTTAACGTCGCTGTCGCCGTCGCCGTACTTGTCGGCGTCCTCGTTGGCGTCGCTGTATTCGCCGGCGTTGCTGTCGCTGTTGGCTCCGCTGTCGGTGTATCTGTCGGCACCGTTGTCGCCGTCGCCGTCGCCGTTCGCGTCGCTGTTGCCGTCGGCAATGTCGTTGCCGTCAATATCGGCGTCACCGCCGCCTCGGCCGTCCCCCTCTCCCCCACCTCAAACTCCGCCGTCAACGTAAACACCGCCGCCACCGCTGTCAACTCATCCGCATCTACACCATCATCATTCATCATCATCACCAGCCCCACCACAATCCCCACCACAACCAAGCCCACTACCCCCACTAACCACCACGGCCGCTTCTTACCTTCATCACCCCCACCATCCAAAGCCGCCGTCATCGCCTCCAATTTCGCCAACCGCTCACTCAATGTCTTCTCCAACTCTTCCTCACCCCCCTGCAACGCTTGCCGCATCACATTCCCCACCATCGTCCCCACATTTTCTGGCTTTACATTAACAACTGTCTCTTTATCCTTCTCCTTATCTTGTTCCCCCCGCCATGTGTCACCAGCCACTGGCCCCACTATCGTCCCCACCTCATCAGCCGGCACCCCGCTTGTCCCCGCACCCTCGTCACCAACACGCCCCACCACCACCCCCCCTTCATCCATCGCCAACGCCCGCTTCCAAGCCGCTAAAAACGCCGGTACACTCTCATAACGATTTTCTGGCTCTTTAGCCAAGCTCTTCTCCAATACCGCCGCAATCGCTGGCGTCACGTCCGACCGTATCTCAATCGGATTCGGTACCGGCGCTTGTAAATGTTTCAACATCAACGATAACGGCGAACTCGCCTGAAAGGGCACTTCCCCTGTCACCAATTCATACAAAATAATCCCTAACGAATAAATATCAGACCGCTCACCCACCGGCTCACTTTTCGCTTGCTCCGGACTCATATACGCTGGCGTCCCCGTCACATGCCCCGTTGCCGTCAACTCCATCCCCGCTTCCATCAATTTCGATATCCCAAAATCAGTCAAAAACAGATTGTCATGCTCATCAACCAACGCATTCGACGGTTTGATGTCCCGATGAATCACTCCCCGGCTATGCGCATGGGCCAACGCATCGGCCAACTGTGTAAACAGATGATCCACTCGGCTTAACGGCAACGGCCGTTCACTCACCACATCCTTTAACGTCCCCACATCCAAATAACGCATCACCAAAAACGGCCGTTCCTCATACTCCCCCGAATCATACACCGGCAAAATGTGCAAATGCTCCAAATTCGCAATTAATCGCACCTCCTGCCGAAATCGAGCCAACAATGAATCATCCCCCGCAAATTGGGGCAAAATAATCTTTAACGCCACTTGCCGATCCATCAACGCATGATAAGCTTTATAGATCGTCGCCATCCCCCCTTGGCCCACCTTCTCGATAATTTCATATGCCCCCACCAGTTGCCCCGCTTTTAATTCACTCATCCATCATCCTCCATCAATAGATAATCAGGAAATGATTATTGGGACTACACGCTCAGTCAATCATATAATCCGATATCTCTATCATACCTCTAACTATCTAACTTTGCATCTTATGCTCAGAACTTGACATCCTGCCCACAAAAACGTACACTCTCCCCCTAAGCGAATCGATAAATATTATTAGAAAAGCTATTGGAAAAGCTAAATGTTATCTGATTTAACCGCCAAAATACCACTCACATCAACTTTGGCCCATATCCCCTACTACTTCGCTCGGCCAGTACGTCTCGTTCAAGGCTATGACCGCTCTAACCTACGCCCAGATCTCATGGCCGGCCTGACCATCGCCGTCATCCTCCTCCCCCAATCTATCGCCTTCGCCCTTGTCGCTGAACTCCCCCCTGAAATGGGTATCTACGCCGCCATCATTGGCGCCATCGTCGGCGGGCTTTGGGGCTCATCAGACCAAGTCCATACCGGCCCCACCAACGCCACCTCCATCCTCGTCCTCTCCGCCCTCCTCAGTAGCACCAACAACCCCACCGAGTTTATCATCGCCGCTGGCCTCCTCGGCATCATGTCCGGTATCTTCCAGCTCGTTATGGGCCTCGCCCGCCTCGGCATGCTCGTCAACTTCGTCTCCCACTCCGTCATCGTCGGCTTCGCCGCCGGCGGCGGCATCCTCATCATGTTCAAACAACTCCGCCATGTCTTTGGTATCGAAATCGCTGGCCGTAGTATCCCTGATATCATCATCGGCGTCATCAGCCAAGTCCCTGATTATCACATCCCCACCACCCTTATCGGCATCGGCGCCATCATCTTCATCATCATCCAACGCCACATCAACCGCCGCTTTCCCGGCCCTCTCGTCGCCATGATCATCGCCTCCGCCCTCGTCTTTATCTTCAAACTAGACCAATACGGTGTCGGTGTTATCGGTGAACTCCCCCAAGGGCTTCCCCCTATGATGAATATCAACGATATCCTCAATCTCGAACTCATCTCCCGCCTCTCCACCGGCGCCCTCGCCGTCGGCGCCATCGGCCTCGTCTCCACCATGGCCATGACCCGCACCCTCGCCACCGAAACCGGCCAACGCCTCGATAGTAACCAAGAATTTGTCGGCCAAGGCTTGGCCAACATCCTCTCTGGCCTCTTTACCGGCTATCCTGTCGCCGGCTCCCTCTCTCGCTCCGTCATCAACCTCCAAGCTGGTGCCAAAACCCCCATGTCCAGTGTCTTTTCCAGCCTTTTCTTGCTCATTGCCATCTTCACCATTAGCCCCCTCGCCGCTTACCTCCCCCGCGCCGCTCTCGCTGGCGTCCTTATCGCCACCGCCACCAGCCTCGTCGATGTCCCCGAAATGAAACGCATCATTCGCGGCACCCCCGGGGATGCCACCATCATGCTCGTCACCTTCTTCGGCACCCTCTTCCTCAGTATCGAATTCGCCGTTCTCGCCGGTATCATGTTCTCCTTCGCCTTCTACATCCTCCGTACCAGCGCCCCTACCGTCAACGCCGTCGTCCCCGATGAAAACTTCCGCCACTTCATCCACGACCCCCGCCAAGACCAATGCCCCCAACTCGGCATACTCGACATCCAAGGCGACCTCTACTTTGGTGCCGTTAACCATATCGAAGAAGCCATTCTCGCCCACCAACGCATCCACCCCGAACAACGTTACATCCTCCTCCGTATGCACAACGTCAATCAATGCGACTTCAGCGGTATTCACATGCTCGAAAATGTCGTCCGCGTCTACCGTGATAAAGGTGGCGACGTCTTCTTCGTTCGCACCCACCCCAAAATCATGGACGTTATGGAAGCGACCAAATTCACTAGATTAGTCGGTACCGACCACTTCTTCACCGAAGATAAAGCGATCTACCACTTCTTTCACCATATCCTCGATCCCGCCATCTGCATCTATGAATGCCCTGTCCGTGTCTTCCGTGAATGTCAAAATCTACCTAAATTTATCAATACCGGCCTAACAACTCGTCTTAACCCCCTCGATAATGACCTGCAAATTGATGAAATCGACCCTCTCACCCTCTGGCGTAAACTGCACGAACCATCACCACCGCTGGTCATCGATGTCCGCCAACCACGTGAATACCATCAAAGCCATATCACCGAAGCCCAACTCTATCCCCTCCCCGACCTTCTCCGTCGTCGCCCCTCATTCCCCTCCAACACCACCATTGTTATCGTCTGTCGTAGCGGCCGCCGCAGTCGCCGCGCCGCCCAAATCTTACTCGAAACGGGTGAGCAAAATATCGCTGTTCTTACTGGTGGCATGCTTGCTTGGCAATCCGCAGGCCTCCTTGAAGCGGTTGAATGGCAAGCGATGCTGAGAAATACAGAATATTTTGCTGAAAACTTTTAAAGGATTGTATGTCTCTCCTGTCACGCAACATCGGTCTCGACCTCGTCCGCGCTACTGAAGCCGCCGCCCTCGCCGCCAGCCGCTGGGTTGGCTCTGGTGAACCAATTTCCGCCGAAATGGCCGCTTATAAAGCCGTCTCCGAAGTCTTGGACGAGCTCCCTATCAATGGCCGGATCGTTATCGGCGAAGAAAACTTCCTTAAAAAACATACCTCTCTTGATAGTGGCCTCGCCGTCGGTACCGGCGAAGGCCCCCAAGTCGATGTCATCGTCGACCCCATCGACGGCGCCAAACTTCTCGTCCGTGGTAGCTCCGGCGCCGTTTCGATGATTGGTGTCGCGCCCAAAGACAGCATGTGGGCCCCACCTCCCGTCGCCCTTCACATGGATAAAATTATCGTCGACCAACACACTGCCTCCGCCCTCGTCCCCGAATGTCTCGAAGCCCCCGCCGCTTGGACCATCGCTCTCGTCGCCCGTGCCAAAAACAAGCCCGTCCATCAAGTTATGGTCAGTCTACTCAATCGCCCGCGCCATCGCGACCTAATCGACGAGATTCGTGCCAGTGGCGCCCGCATCTTCCTCCGTACCGAAGGGGATGCCGAAGGGGCGCTCATGGCCGCCATGCCCGATAGCGGTATCGACATCTGGTTCGGTGTCGGGGGCGTACCCCAAGGCATCATCACCGCTTGTGGCGTCAAAGCCCTCGGCGGCGCCATGCTCGGCCGCCTCAAACCCCAAAGCCAATCAGAATATGAGGCCGTCCTCGACGCCGGCCTCAGTACCAACCGCATTATGACCCAAGATGATATCATTATCGGTGACGAACTCTTCTTCGCCACCACCGCCATCACCACCACCCCCATCCTCCCCCCCGTCCGTTACCACAACGATTATGCCGAAACCCACTCCTTCCTCCTCCGTGGTGCCTCCGGCACCCGTCGCTACATCCATGCCCAACATTGGGGCATCTCCTTTCAAACACCCTAACTTGTTTTAACAAAGAGATTAACCTATGAACACTCGCTATTTATGGACAGGGCTCATCGCCCTTTTCTTTCTAATTGCTCTCACCCTCCCCCTCCTCTCCACCGCCGCTACTCCCCAAGGTGCCTCCCTCACCCGCGTTAGCCGCTCCTCAAACGGAACCGCCGCCAATGCCGATAGCTTCGAAACCGCTATCTCCGCCAACGGCCGTTTCGTCCTCTTCACCTCCCTCGCCAACAACCTCGTCGATAACGACGTCAACAACACCGCCGATATCTTCTTCCATGACCGTCAAAATGGCCAAACCGACCGCATCAGCCGCCGCGCTAACGGCACCCAAGCCAACTTTGCCAGCCAAAATCCCACCGTCTCCGGCGAAGCCCGCTACGTCGCCTTCGCCTCCTACGCCAGCAACCTCGTCGATAATGATAACAACAATGTCGCCGACATCTTCCTCAACACCCGCGCCAACGGCGAAACCAGCCTCATCAGTCGCAGTATCAACGGTGGCACCGCCAACGACATCAGCTACGAACCAAAATTCTCCGCCGATGGCCGCTTCGTCGTCTTCTGGTCCTACGCCTCCGACCTCGTCCCCAACGATACCAACGGCGTGGCCGACGTCTTCCGCTATAACCGCGAAAACAACACCATCGACCGCATCAGCCGCGACAGCAACGGGGCCCAAGCCCTCGGCGGCGACAGCCACTCCCCCTACATCTCCGCTAATGGCGAATACATCGTCTACGCCTCCAACGCCGCCAATCTCGTCAGTGGCGATGGCGCTGGCTATCAAGATATCTTCCTTTTCACCGCCAGCAGCGGCCAAACCGAACGCATCACCATCGCCCACACCGGCAGCGAAGCCCAAGGCGACAGCGATACCCCCTCTGTCTCCGATGACGGCCGTTTCGTCGCCTTCTCCTCGTTTGCGGCCAATATCGTCGCCAATGATAACAACTTCCGCCGCGATATCTTTATCCGCGACCGTCAAACCGGCCTCAACGACCGTGTCAGCCGTTCCACCACAGGTGCCGAACCAAATAATCATAGTGACGCGGGGGTTATTTCGGGCAACGGCCGTTACATCACCTTCCACTCCAGCGCCACCAACCTCGTCCCCAACGATAACAACGGTACCGATGACATCTTCCGCCACGACCGCCAAGAAAACAGGACCACCCGCCTCAATCTTAGCATAGCCGGCACCGATGCCAACGGCCAAAGCCGCTTTCCCGCCATCAGCCAAGACGGCCTCACCGTCGCCTTCCAATCAACCGGCTACAACCTCATCCCCAACGACACCAACAACGCCCAAGATATCTTCGTCCTCGATGGTGATAATCCCCCACCAACACCCACGCCCACCAACACCAACACCCCCACGCCCACCAACACACCCACCCCTACGCCCACACCCACACCATCACCTCTCCTCAACACCAACCATCACCAAGGCAACCCCGGCAGTATCTTCACCTTTACCGGTGCTGAATTCCCCGCCAACACCGAAGCCGAAGTCACCGTCAACCAAATCCCCCTCGGCACTGTCACCACCAACAGCAACGGCGAGCTTAACTTCCTCGTCTGCGCCGCCAGCACCGCCCCCTTTGGTTACTACGACATCCAAGCCACCGCCGACATCCATTACGCCAACCGCGGCTTTTGGCTGGTCAACAACAGCACTATCTGGCCCCAAGAAGGTGCTGGCCTCCTCTTCTGCATCCCCAACAACGTCCCCCTCAACCAACGCAGTTATACCCCCCTCAAAGCCCGTCCCGATAACTAACTACTCCCCCGGAGGTAGTGCGCTTTGTTAAAGCGCACTACCTCCCATTCACAATCAACAAAGGTAGTATCCATCATGTACACAATCGCATTTATCTTTCTCACCCTCGCCCATTTCTACGTCTTCAAAAAAACCCTTGCCCTACACCGCCAACAACCCACCCCCTACACCCCCATTCTCATCATCCTCGCCCTCGCCCTCGTCTACGATAATGGACTCATCAGCCTCGGCCGCTTCCTCGGCCCCGGCCCCTTCCTGCAAAACCTCAGCCTCCCCCGCTTCATCATGCACGCCCTCATCACCCCCCTCCTCGTCATCTACACCTTCGGCCTCGCCCGCCTCTTCAATCTCCGCTGGGCCCAAAACCGCCGCAACCACGCCATCGCCTGCCTCACATCCGTCCTCTTCATCATCGGCAACATCTGGCAAGACCGCCACGGCTTCAACCTCTACCCCAAAGTAGACCACGACCTCCTCCGCTACACCTCCGACAGCACCGGCCCCCCCATCTTCACCATCCTCACCATCCTCGTCATGATCGTCATCGGCTTCGCTATCCTCCGCCAAACCAAATCTCCATGGGTCTTCTTCGGCTCGCTTTTCATGTTCATCGCCGCCGCCGTCGGTGGCCGCGAAATCCTGCCCGGCAATACCGGCGAGGCCGTTCTTCTATTGAGTTTGTGGCTGGCCGAGCGCCGCCTCCGCCAACCAGACTACCTCACCACCAATGATCCCACCTTCTTCACCCCCAGCTCCTCCCCATCCCCACCACCAACCTAACAACACCTCAGTAAAAGCTCCCCTAAAGGATACCGTTTTTTAACATTTGACCCTTACATCGGCTCCCAAGCCTCCTTCAAGGATACTGTCGTTTTTTAACATTTGATTCCCAAATCAGCTTCCAAGCCTCCTTCGAGGAGGCGTCCCAACTAGCCCAATGCGTTCACGCTTGGGCGGTCCACGCCTGAACAAGCCCCATCTTTTCACCAACAACAAAAAATCCGCCCAATCCCCAAAATCCGCGTCAAAACCCACCAAACCATCCCCCTACATACCATCACAATAGCACATTCCCTACAACTGTCATTCCCGCGCACGCGAAAATCCACTCATAACCTCACCCCATACAAAACATCCCTCACACAAAACACCCAACCAATCCCCCCTACCCCCCTCTAACCCCCCTCACCAACGCACCCATCAACCCCGCCACCACCTCCCGATCCCCCTCCAAACCATACATCAGCACCACCACCTCCTCTACCACTCCTTCCTCCGACCACACAAACTCACACCCATAAAACCCCTCCACCTCCGGCTTACTCTGCCACCAACAACCATAAACCACCCCCTCATCCAACCCCTCAAATACAAATGAAACCGACTCCCCCCCTTCACGCCCATCCAACGCCGCCGCCAACACAACCTCCCCTTCATAATCCCACACCCAATGTGTAACCACCGTATAAAAACCATCCCCCCCATACCGACCCGTCCACCTCCGCACCGCCCATTCCCGCGCTAAACCCACCTCACTTGCTTCATCTACATACGCCTGCTCCGTCGTTTTGTAATACCATTCCCACTCATCCCCCCACACCTCCCGCTCCACCAACAACGGCAACAAAACCGACTCCTCATCCGCCACCTCCTCATTCACCTGCAACGCCAACGGCATCTGACAACCCACTACCAACCATAAACAGAACAACCATAACCATCTCATCCTAACACTACTCCTGCTAAAAACATATCCACAATCTCGGCCAACTCCGCCTCCGCTTCTTCCCCACCAAACTTCCCCTTAACCACCCGCAACGCCTCCTCCCGCTCCCCCACCTCGGCCACCACCTCCCCCACTCCCAACAACAAATTCGTATACCCCACCAACCCCTCCCGCGCCATCACTTCCTCCCCATGCCCCCACAAAAACCACTCCGCCTCCAACGCTTGCACCCGCTCGGCCAACGGCCGCAACTTCGCCAACGTATAATTATATGGCCCCCGATAAATATCCGCGTACAAACAATCACTCAAAAAGACAACCCCCGCCTCCGGCACATACACCAACAACGAATCCGCCGCATGATCACCCCCCACAACCATCAACTGGGCCCGCACCCCACCCAAATCAATCTCCACCACCCCCTCAATCCCCACATCTGGCACCCGCAACCGCAACCCAGACCGATCCGGCATCTCCTTCATCATCATCTCCTGACAAAAAGCGATCTCCTCCCCCTTAGCCACCCGCTCGGCCACCGCCTCATCATCCCACTCCCACCCACACACCTCCTTCATCTTCTCCCGCGTCCTCTGCGACGACCACACCAACGACTCAAACTCCGACATCCCAAAAATATGGTCCCAATGCCAATGCGTAATCACCAAATGATCCACCCGCTCCACCCCCAACTCCTTCAACTTCGACCACAACAACTGCCCATGCGCTGGCGAATTACCACCATCCACCACCAACACCCCCTCCTCACCCACCACCACCCCCAACACCGGCCGATCCGTCTCCCCATCCGGCCCCAACCAATACACCCCCGCCCCAATCCGCTCAAACCTCTGTTCACCCATCACCACACCTCCTACAAAATCATCAATAAATTCCCCCA
>DATHYN010000310.1:0-2250 GCA_035459145.1 Anaerolineae bacterium
CCATCGTCCGAACCGTCGCTAACTGAATCCAATATGCGTCCTTGTCCATTGTTGAAGTTTTCTGTCCATCCATCTAAGTACCTCCATTTGGTGTAACCATCTTTGTCTTTTGTTCTAAATTTGCGGTTAACATAAACACTAATACTCCCGTCAACATTCACCTTTGGCTTCTTGCGATATACTCGCACCTCGCCAAGAGACTCCCCCGCCTCTACTTCCCCGTCTGGGGTCGTGTAAAATTTCCATCACCTGCCACGATGGGCGGCGCTACCGGCGACTCCGCCGCCATGATGGACGGGTTGGTGGGGAGGACTGGCTCGTCGGCGACGAGGTGGTCGTCATTCGCGCTTTGCAACTCCATCGGCGCGGCAATCTGCTGCAAGTCCCCCGTGAAGCCAAGCGAGGCGAGTACGTCGGTGCGGACGTTGGCAGACATGGCGCTGACAATCTCTTGGTGGTCGAAGGCGATCATCTTCTCAGCCGCGTTTAAGCTGTCCTCGAGAGCAATGCCGCGCACCACTGCCCGCATCTGTCGCACCTTTTCGCGCGGGTCAAGCAACAGGTATGAAGCAGAGGCCAGAATGTGCGCCGCCGTCATAATTAAGAGCATGACAAAAGCCGCCATGCCAACAGACTGGTGGTAAGCCGTCAAGTCAACCAACGCCGTCGCGTTTGTGGCGAGTTGTTGCAATGTGGCAAAGAGTGAGCCGATAAGCGAGAGGCCAGCCATGCCAACCGATAAACTGCGCTGGTGCGTGCTGACTGCCAAGCGCAAAAACACGTAAAACCAAACCACATAAGCCGCGTCTAGCAACAACAGTGTGTAAATACCGCCGCCGTAACTCGACAACATGCCATCACCAAACGCCGCCCCCAAATACGTGTAACCAAACGCGAAAGTAAGCGCCGCGTTGATAAGCACCAACAAGCCACTAAACCCGCCAAATGCCACCATCACCCACAAATTTTGTTTGTTATTTCCATTCATCTCGTTACTCCTTTACCTCTACCTTATCGAAACCTGTTAATAAATCTGCTATCGTCTGCCCGCCGTTGCCTGCGAACACCCACGCATCCCCCTCTAACCCTAACTCTAAGCGGACGAGGTCGGCGTATTCCGGATCGTACTCGGCTCGTGTTACCCATTGCGCCTGTGTGGGCAGGTTGCAATTGCGAAGTTTGTATTGCTTTGGTTCACCCTCGTCCTCCACCCCCTTCGTGCCCCAGCCCGCCGGCAGGTGGATGAGGGATTTCTCGTACATCGAGTCGTGATTAAATTTCAACCTACCGCGCAAGATTGTGAAAGTCAATCGCCACTCGCCATCATCCGGCTCTAGTTGGCACTCGAAAATAATGCCATTGCCAACAGCGCACAACGCCACCGCATCCGGCGAGACATCGCTCCGGTGCACCGTCACAACCTCCTTCCCCAATCGCCACGTCGCCGTCTCGTCGTCGAGGTGCGTGGTTAGGCGGGGGGTTGGCTTCTCCCGCACCACTTCGAGGAGCGAGTCGCGCCAATGACGAGCGATTGAGGGGGGTGCGGGTGTTCCTTTTCTCTCTTTGCCGGAGGTATGCCAACATGTGTTCATATACACCCCTGCCTCACGACAGAAGTAAGTAATGAAATATTCATTAAATGGGAATTTTCCCCCAATCGCGCACCAAGTCGCCCACTCCGGCAAGTCCGCCACCATCACCTTCACCTCGTCATCTCCACACCACCAGCGCAAGTGTTCGGCTGTGGACTCTTTGCCGAACACGGGGATGGGAGCGGTGGGTCGTGATAATACATATCGCCATGCGGTTACATCTCGCCATTTCGTGAAAGGGCATTTTGCCGTCGGCGACTCCACCCAACGCACATACAACCCGTCCCGCCAAGCCGCGCCCATGTTCTTCCCACCAACTTCTACCTCTACAACCTCACCCACAACCGGCTCCCATTTTTTCGCATCATACCACGTCATCATCTTCACTCCTTTCAAGTAACACAATCTTCTCAATCTGCTCGTCAAGCCAAACGCCGTCCTCGTCCTCAATGACTAGAATCCCATCATTGCCTAGTTCACGCAGGCGCTTGACTCTACACATTGACCAGTAAACCCACCAGCCCTTCTCTTTGACCGCCACCACGTCAAACTCTTCTAACTCTTCCCTAGTCGCTACTTTTGGCAGTTGCATCACCAACCTCCTTTTCTATCTCTTCGCAAAACTCATAGATAAGCCACCGCACCGCCTCGCTCATTG
>DATHYN010000311.1:0-4012 GCA_035459145.1 Anaerolineae bacterium
GGTTGTCAATAGGGGGAGGAGGGGGGAGAGAGGGGGGGGAGGCCGAGGGGGTGTGTGTTAATGGTTAATTTAAGAGGAAGGTGAGGAGGAGGCCGAGGCCGAGGGTGAGGAAGACGCCGGCGATAATGCCAAGAATGACGAGGCGTTGGTCATTTTGGCTGTAGAAGGGAGGGATAGTGTCCCAGGGGTCGTTGGTGGTGGCTGGGGGAGCGGTGTGGGGGAGGGGGAGGTGGTCCATGATGTCGGCGAGGAGATTCATGATGGTTTCGAGGCGGTCGTTATCGGTGATGAAGCCGTGGTCAGTATGGTAGAGGTATTGGTCGGTGAGGGTGATATCGAGGTTAGGGGTGTGGAGGAGTTTTTGGCGGAGGGTGTCGTGGCTAAAGAGTTGGCGGATGAAGGTGGGGTTGTTGGTGCGGATGATGAAGCGGTCGTCGAAAGGGGGGTGGCCGATGGTGGCATCTTCTTGGCCGAGGACGGTGCTGAGATTGGCGAAGAAGGATTTGTCGCTGATGGTGAAGGTGGCGTGTTGGTCAGCGGTGAGGAAGGCGAGGCGGGTGTAGTAGTGGGTGGCTTTGCCGTTGCTTTGGGCGTAGATGAGGGCGCGGAGGGTGTGGGAGCGGTAGGTGCCGTGGAGGAGGCCGCTGCGGCCGAGGCGGGAGCGGGGGGTGTAGGAGAGGTCGTGTTTGGCGGCGAGGTTAGCCCAAGCATCATTTTGTGTTTTTTGGCTGTTGCTGAGAAGGAGAAAGGCGATGATGATGAAAAAGGCAACGATGGCGAATAAGATAATGGCGGGCATAGGCTGCTCCTTGTGTGAATGGTTATGAATGATGAAGGGATTGTAAAGAATGTTGGTGCGTATGTCAATTGGGGTGGGGTGGGTAAGGAGTTGTTTGTGGAGTGGGGAGATTTTGTTATGATTGGGGCTTTGAAGTGGTGAGGGTATTTATGATGATGAGGTTTTGTTATGAGTAAGTATATTGTGTGGTTGGTATTCGGATTGAGTTTATGGGGGGTGGGTTGTGTGGGGGGTGGGCAGAACGAGGTGTTAGAGACGGAGCCTGTAACGACGGTAGTGCCGACAGTGGTGCTGGTGGCGACGGCGACGGAGGAGGTGACAGAGGTGTTTGTGGAGGGGGGCGAAGGGGGATGGGGAACGGCCAATGGTTGTTTATTCTTTGTTTGAGCAGTGGCGGGAGTTTTATGGTTTGACGGCGTATGGGGAGATATATGGGGATGGCATGCTTATTCGTGATCGGAATGAGATGTTAGGGGGTAAGCCGGAAAGGGTGGCAGACCTGTTGGCGAGGGTGGCGGGTAGTTATGAAGATAATTTGTTGGTTGTGGGCTATTATCATGAAGGGGTACCGTTGCCGTCTGAGGAGGGGGATTTTGTCGCTTTTTATGATGAAGAGCGAGGGGATTATTTTGTGGTCTCGTTGCAGAATAAGGCGTTTTTGGGGGAGTCTTTGTTTGAGGATAGTTTGTTGGGTTGGGTGATGGATACGGTGGTGGCGATCGAGCGGGGGAATTGATTGAGATGAGGGGGGTGGGATATAATGTGGGTATAGCGTTTATTGTGTTGTTTAGTAGATTGGAAACCAAGTAATCGGGAATTTGCTATTGTCATTATGTATAGGGGTAAGGATTGGTGGTTTTTGACGTGGATTTTGGGGATTTTGGGGATTTTTTTTGTTGATTTAGAGGCAAGATTAGGGTTGTTCGGGTTATGTTTGATTAGAAGTTGAAGTTGTTAAGTTAGATTTAGGTTAAACGACTTAGGAGTGAGTTATGGCGTGGCGATATGTGATTTTGGGTGTGATAGTGTTGTTGGGAGGGGTGGGGTGTCAGGAGGATGGGGGGCGGCCGAGGGAGGTGATGGAGGAGGTCGTGATGGAGACTGTGGTTGTGGAGCCGACGGCGCGGCCGGTGGTGCCGAGGGTGACGGCGGAGATGGGAGTGGCCGAGCCGGAGGATGGGGCGTTATTGGTCTTTTATACGGCGTATGATGAGTGGGGGGTGGCGCGCGAGATGCGTGTTTATAATAACGGAGAGGTGCATTGGTATGAGGATGGGGAGACGGTGGTGGGGTATCAGGCGTTGACGGCTATTGAGCGCTTGGTAGGGGCGTTAAATGGGCTTAGTCGGGAGCGTGATGCGGTGGTGCAAGCGGAGCCGATTGGTTGTGATAAGTGTGTTTATATTGAGGTGGCGCAAACTGTTTTGGGGTCGGAAAAACGACCAGCGATTAAATTTTATTTGGATATGACCGAGGTGCGGGGGGAGGTTCAGATGCGGATGAATTGGGTGGATCGTTTTTATAACGGGTTAAGCGAGGAGCCGGTGGTAGAGGGGTCGTTGGTAGCGGATTTTATGGCGACGCGGGAGGCGGTTATTGCGAGGTGGGGGGAAGAGGCGCATGGGGTGCCAACGTTGGTTGAGAATGAAGGGGAGCAGTTATTGGTGGTAGGGTATTTAGGGGATGCTGTGGCCGAGACATTTGGGTTTTATAATCAGGTATTGGTGTATGAGGATGAATGGTTTTTGGCTGAGCATTGTTGTGATTTAAGTGAAGAAAGGGTGGAGGAGTTGGTGGCGTATGGTTTGGAGCAAATCGAGAATAAGGATGTGTTAGATGTTTATTATCGTGAGGGGATACCGATTGAGGATGATTCTAACTTTTTGGCATTTTATAATGAGGGCCGAGGGGCGTATTTGATTGTTCGGTTTAAGGAACATTTTCAACAGGTGTCTTCGTTTGAGATTGATTTTTTGAATCAAGTGAAGGTGTTGTTGACGAAAGCGATTAATGGGGGGGATTTGCTTGAGGGGGAGGAGGGTATTTTGTTGCATTGGGTGTTGCGGGTGGAGGGGGAGGTGGTGGCCGAGTATCGGGTTTATGATACGGGTTATTTTGTAGGGTTTGATGAGGATAGGGAGTTTGTTGGATTTGTGCCCTTAGAACAGATTGAGGCGTCAATTAATTGGTATAAAGGTCAGAGATGGGGAGATGGTCGTGTGGATATTGTGAGTGAAGATTGCGATACTTGTGTTTATTTGAAGATGGCGAAGAACTTTCTTAATCCAGTGGGAAGTGAACCAACGGAGGTGTATCTTAGTCCAAGTGATCAAGGGTGGTATGAGTTGCGATCACCTATAATTAGATTGACTTATGTTTTAGAAGATATACCACAACCAATTGATGATGAGTTTTTGAGGGCATTAACGGAGAGGGAGGCACAAATTAAAGCTTTGTCATCGAGGCCCCATCGTTCGCCAGAAAATCCGGTTGGTTATGGGGCGGATCCTGTTGTTGTTTTTAGAAGCGTAGAGCCATTCTATATGTGGGATGAGATGCGTGTTGATGATGATTTTTTTATTTATCCGAATGGTTTGGTGGTTAGGGGAGATGGAGAACGAAAGAGGTGGTGGGGGCGTGATATTGAGGGGATGATTGATGAGTTGCTTGGGGAATATGATGCGTATCATACGGGGGTAGTGGGGTATTATAATGAGGGGGTGCCGAGTGAGGGGCAATTTATGGCTGTTTATGATGAAACGCGTGAGGAATATTTTATTGTTCATTTAGATATGGTTTATGAGGATTGGACGGGATATGAATATGGGTTCTTTGCGGAATTTGTGTTTTTGGCATTGTTTGGGGATTAGTAGATTGTAACCAAAGTAATCGGGAATTTGCTGTTGTAATTATGTGTAGGGGTAAGGTTTGGTGGTTTTTGACGCGGATTTTGGGGATTTTGGGGATTTTTTTTGTTGATTTAGAGGTAAGGTTAGGGTTGTTCGGATTATGTTTGATTAGAATTGGAAGTTCCTCAAGCTGTCAGATTATAAGTGGATTCCGGCCTGCGCCGATGCTGTCCGTTTTTGTTGAGCAGGTAGGATTTGCGGAGAACGAAGCCGAAATAAAGGTGATTTTAGGAGTGGATCCCCGCTTTCGCGAGGATGACAGCCCTGATCGGGCTGTAAATGGTTGTTGACATAAGAAAAACGG
>DATHYN010000312.1:0-35453 GCA_035459145.1 Anaerolineae bacterium
GGCCAATAACCCCCCTATCGGTGGTTCGATTTGCTAAATCGAACTACCCCCCAAACAAAAAAGGGTTGATGCTCAAACATCAACCCTTTTTCCTCTTAACAGCGTTAACCTTTACCGACCAACACTACCCCCCAGGAATCAAATCATACTGGAAACTACCAATCTCGGCCGCGGCCGTGGCCGAATTACCGCCACACCCATTTAAACCCACCACATGGTAGAAATAAAGACCATTGCCTAAATCGCTATCCGTATAAGATGTCCCTGTCGCCAGACCCACTAACTCCGTCGCTCCCAACCCCGGACGGTCATAAGGATTTGTACTGCGCCAAATTTCATACTGATCATTATTATCAGCCGCCCATGTAATCGTCACACTACTACTGGTGCTGGTAACACTCGTAATGCTAGGCACATCCGGCTCAACACAACTCCCACTAACCGTCCAAGGGCCAAAAGCTGTCGTCTCCCACCACACATTACTCGTTGACCGTGCCGACAAACCACACTGCCACGCCGCTGTTGCCACATCATAATAACATGCTTCTGCCGATGTGATCCCTTCATGCGGCAAACGTACCGTCGCCGTTACCACATCCGTTGCCTCCAAATACCAATGCTGGCCTGTCTCTTGCACCACCGTCGCCTGTGGATGCGATTCCGGTGACCACGAAGCCAACATACATCCACCCGCTTTATACCGCCGCAAATCACCATCATTAACCACCGGTTGTGATAAAACATATAGCTCATCATCTAATCCTGCCGCAATATCTAATACAGTGCTCACATAATTTTGACTGCTCAACAACGTGCCACTCCCATCATAAACCCGAACCACACTTCCCAAGAAAGAGATGATAGCCCGATTATCAGCATCAATCGTTAACCGGTCGGCCGAGTTGGCCACATAGAAACTGCTAACAAAACCACCTGTGCTTGTAAAACGCTGCACCCGATTATTGCCATTCTCTAATGTATACAGATAACCATCTAAACCAACATCTAAATCGGTTATGCCGTAAAACTGACCATTCCCTGTCCCTTGAGTACCAAACGCAATTGGATTGTTACCATTATTATCAAATCGTTGAACACGGTCGTTAAGCCAATCAGCCACATAAACATTACCAACGTAATCCACGGCAATGCCTGTTGGCGAGTCAAACTGACCGACGGCCGAGCCTGTCCCACCCCATGTCGCTTCTAAGACCCCTTGCGGATTAAACTTCTTCGCCCGATACTGAATCGGTAATACACCATTGTCTTGCTCTAAGAAGAAGATGTTCCCTTCCCGATCAACAGCAAAATCGATTATTTCCAAATCAGCATTGTTCGCTACCGTATAATCATAAATAACTTCATAACCAGGCCCACCCACAACATGATGATAATCATTTGACCACCGGCTCAACGTATATACATTTTGCCGACTAGCATCCATCTCCACCCCTACTGGGTTCTGGAACGACATCGGATGCAGCGACGCTGACCTATAACCAACATCACTCCAACTGTTCCCATTCATCATTTGGGCCAAACCAACACCACTCATCGCTGTCGGACGCACCCCACATTGCTTTACCACATAATCACTATACCGGTGAATCTTATCATTATTACTATCCACTACAAAGATGTCACCAACCCGCTCATACATACCGGCGCTATCAACAGCCACGCCCGTGGGCCCATTAAACTGATTCGGCCCACTCCCCACTCGGCCCCAACTATCAATGTAATTACCACGATTCGTAAACTTCTGAATCCGATGATTCCCCGTGTCAGCCACGTACACATTACCCGCAGCATCCGTCGCCACCCCCATCGGGTTATCAAACAGCCCCGCACCCGTTCCACTACCACCCACACCCCGAATGTTCGTTAAGAAATGGTCAAACGTCCACAACTTATCCAGTCCCGTATCCGTCACCCACACACGACCATCCCGATCAACATCAATCCCCATCGGTATCTCACCACCACTCAAGCTAACCCAATCCAAAATCGTCCCGTTAGCCGAATATTTGCGAATATACCGCACCCCACCATTATCAGCACTATCCGTTACATATACATTCCCCGACCCATCCACAGCCACATCTTCCGGTTGCTGCAAGTTACCACTCGCCCCACCAGCCGACCATTGGGTAATATAACTACCACCAACACTAAACTTCTGGATACGACTATTTCCCCTATCCGCTACATACACATTATTATTCTTATCAACCCCAATCCCCGCAATATCGACAAAGAAACCATTGCCACTACCCGTTCCCCCCACTGTCCATAACTCAGCCCCATTCTCATTAAACTTAATCACACGATTGGTCGCTTTATCCGTCACATACACATTCCCTTGATTATCACGGACAATATCATACGGATTATCAAACTGACCCACTCCCGTCCCCGCTTCACCCCACAAATTAACAAACCCTGGCGCTAACGCTTCGCCTGCAGCAGTGACACCATCACCAATAAACCAATTCCGATTCACATCCGTAATACCACTTCGTCTCATATTGTAACTAGTATACGCACTTAACGCACAATCCCAGACAGACCCTGTATCATAACAAATCTTATCCGTATAATCAGGTCGTCGATCACTCGGCCACGAAAAAGACAACGTCACCTCATACCCAGTCGCCACCGCCCCCGTTCCATCCCATGCCCCCATCTCCCAAAAATGACCTGTCTTTAAATTCTCAATCTCCCCACCCTGATAATCACGATCGTGCCGTTGCACCGATAAACATTCTAATGTCCCCGCCTCCTGTATATCAATCGTCACTATCTGATTACGAGAATAAACCGAATGCGCCCCACCACCAGCTAAACCACAAACACCATCACCAACAACCAACTGCGCAATATGATCATAATCTGTCGCTCCAATACTACTAATCGTCCCCCCAGCATACAAATTAGCATGTGAATCAACCACCATCGCTTTGACTTCATTATTAACAACACCTACTGTTGACCAATTAGCCCCATCCCAACGAAACAAATTGTCGCCCCCAGCGAAAATCGCTCCCGTATTGTCTTCTTCTAACGCCCACATCGTATTAAAACTGTTACTCCCCACACGACTCCAAGAAGAACCATCCCACTGCGCCACTTTACTAGTCGCTGTCGTTGAACTACACGCAAGATCTTGGCAAATGCGATCAAAATCACCACCCGCATACACACTCCCATCACTAGCCACAAACAAGCTCGTTACATCATAGCTATACCCTTGTAAACCATAATCCATCGCCACCAAATTATTCTGCGACCACATCGCCACACTACGCAACGTACCCGCTGGCGAACTACAATCAGTCGTCGCACAACCAGACGAAAAACTCCCACCCAAATAAACCTTATCTTGCTCATCAATCGCTAACGCACGCACAACACTGTTCACCCCATTATCCATCAGCGAAGACCATGAACCACCAGGATGATTATACTTAATCACATTATTAGCTCTCGATATTGATGTACAATCAACATTCAAGCATGCCCCCGTAAAACTACCACCCACATAAACCTGATCCGCACTATCAATCGCTAAGGCAAGCACCGGACCATTGACCCCCTGCGCACTACTGCTATACCCTACCGTCGACCAGACACCATCATCCCACTTCGCTAAGTTATTGGCTGGTGACGTGCAAATTACAGGCGGAAACCCACCACATAAATACCGATAATTGTCAAAATCACCCCCAACATAAACAGTCCCATCACTGGCAACGGCCACCGCATTTACGGGCCCATCCACCCCAAAACCAAGTCGTCCCCATTGCCCATTTTCCCAAGACGCCACATGACCAACTGAAGACATACTACCCGCTTGGCTAAAATTCCCACCCACATACACACGACTATATTCAGCCCCAAACACATAATAAGACTCTTTCGCTAATGCGCGAACTTCACCATCCGTCCCCCCCACATCATTCCAATTACCTTGGCTAATATTTGTTGGTAACGGCCCTGAACCAACTGTTGCTGGTGCCGCCCAAACATCCTGGCCCATGCCTCCCATCCAACTCAAACTCACTATCCCCAAAACAAAACCCAAAACAACGCGCACCGCTGTTCTTGAAAAAATTTTTCGTGCTAACATACAGTTTTGTCTCCATAACTAAATTATCTCTATCAAAATAAATGCAGTCTGCCCCACCAAACAACAAGCATACTGACTATTTTCTAGTATAAAAACAAAACGATCCGAAAACGATCATCACCCCTCGCGCAAATATAAATATAGTGGCAATGCCAACAATAATCCCATTACTGCTTCCTTACTATAATAATTATCCCTCTTGTCATCCCCCACCCCTTACTATATCATCTTAATACTATCAAATATACCATATCACAGGAACTCAATGATTCACTTGTTGACAATACTTGGTTAAATGCACTTATGCGCTATCTATCTCTAACCCTTCTCTTACTAATACTATACCTAGCCCTCTCCCCACCAACCACCCACGCCCAACCCCCCCCTGGAAACCGCACCCCACCCACCAATGATACCACCCTCCCCGCTATCCCCTCCTCTTCTAATCTCGAACTCCCTCGCGCTACTCCCAACGTTAACTTTCGCCACCTCTCCACCGATAACGTCCTTCCCAACAACCAAATCCAAGCCATCACCCAAGACCAATATGGCTTTATCTGGTTCGGTACCCGTGATGGTCTCGTCCGTTACGATGGCTACGACACTCAAATCTATGCCTACGATCCACTCATCACCACCGGCCTCCGTGGCGCTCACATCATGGATATCCTCGAAGACCCAAACACCGGCCACCTCTGGCTCGCCACCCGTGACGGGGGCCTAAACCGCTTTGACCCTTTAACCCAAACCTTTACCCAATACCTCTCTAACCGTGATGACCCCCGTGCCGTCAATGGCGAACGCGTCAATGCCCTTACTTTTGACGCCAATGGCAACCTTTGGCTCGGCACCGCCAACCGCACCCTCCACCGCTACCACCCCCAAACCGATGACTTCTCTCGCTTTCCCCTCCCCGCCTGCGGCGGTGCCACAGGCTTCTTCGGTATCCACCCCGCCCCCAATGGCACCCTCTGGGTCCAAGCCCCTGACCTCCTCCACTTCGACCCCCTCACCAACGAAACCGAATGCTTCCCCAATCCCCAAAACAACAACCTCCCCCTCACTACCCTCGGCCTCCACCAAACCCCCAACAACCAACTCTGGCTCGCCACCGTCGCCGGCCTCTACCACTTCGACCCCCAAACCAAACAATTTACCCAATATCTCCCCGACTCCTCGGCCGCTATCGCCTACCGCTTCAACGCCATCACCGCCGACCGCCAAAACCCCTGGCTATGGATCGGCTCAGAAGCTGGCGAACTCTTCCTCTTCGACTACCAACAAAAACAGTTTATCCGCACCTTCTCCCATCACCCCACTCGGCCCAACTCCCTCGGCACCGATAACATCAACACCCTCTTCACCAGCCAAGACAACACCCTCTGGATCGGCACCAGCCAAAATGGCGTCTACATCCTCAACCAA
The DNA here is from genome assembly GCA_035459145.1 of Anaerolineae bacterium. GTDB lineage: Bacteria > Chloroflexota > Anaerolineae > Promineifilales > Promineifilaceae > DATHYN01. The sequence goes on from DATHYN010000312.1 coordinate 5,555, forward strand.
CAACAATTTCAATTCACCAGCTACCCTTACGATATCGGCAACCCTCACAGCTTCCCCAACAGCACCATCAAAGCTATCTACCAAGCCCCAGACAACACCCTCTGGTTTGGTAGCTACCACGTCCTCAGCCATTTTGACCCCCAACAAGGCACCTTTACCCACTACCCCACCTTCCAAGGCCGCCCCCTCGGCCGCCCCGAACAAGCCCACATCATGTCCATCCTCCCCGATAACGATGGCAATCTCTGGTTCGATGGCCTCGATGGCCTCTATCGCTTCAATCCCCAAACCGAAACGTTTACCACCTTCCAACTCGGCCGCGGCCCCCAATTTCCTATCTGGGACATCGCCATCAATAACCAATCCATTTGGGCCGTCGATGAATCTGGCCTCCATCACTTTGATATCCCCTCCGCAACCTTTACCACCATCGCCTCCGCCAATAATCCCAAAAACTTACGCCACCATCGCCTCGAAACCATCCATATCGCCGACGATGGCCGCATCTGGGTTGGCGGTAGTGGCAATCTCGCCGTCTACGACCCCATCCTCGATTACTTCCAAAACTTCCCCCATGACCCCAACAACCCGAACTCACTCCCTAACAACGATATCAATGCCATCTACCAAGACAGCCGCGACCAAATTTGGGTCGCCCACTCCCTCGGCCTCTCCCAACTCAATCCCCAAACCGGCTCTCTTACCACCTACAACACATCTCACGGCCTCCTCAACCACGCCGTCCAAGCCATCCTCGAAGATAATGAGGGCTATCTCTGGGTCAGCACCAACCACGGCATCGCCCGCTTTAATCCCACCACCCAATCCTTCACCACCTACACCGCCAACGATGGCCTCGTCGGCTCAACCTTCTACCGCGGCGCCGCCCACCGCAACCAAGCTGGCCACCTCTTCTTCACCGGCCCCCAAGGCTTAACCATCATCGACCCTCAAAAAATCCTTCCCAACAACTTCATCCCCCCCATCTACCTCACCGACTTCCAACTTTTTAATGAATCTGTCCCCCTCGATACCACCACCCTCTCCCAACCAATCTGGGCCACCAACCAACTCACCCTCCAACATGACCAAGATGTCCTCTCCTTCTCCTTCGCCGCCCTCAACTACGCCGCCCCCCAACAAAATCAATACCGTTTCAAACTCGAAAACTTCGAAGACCAATGGAATACCGTCAATAGCAATCGCCGCTTCGCCACCTACACCAGCCTACCCCCTGGCAACTACAACCTCCGCGTCCAAGTCAGTAACAATAATAACCTCTGGAGCAACGACGAAGCCGCCCTTAACCTCACCATTCTCCCCCCTTGGTGGGCCACAACTTGGTTCCGATTAACTGTCATCGCCATTGCCGTCACCACCATCATCGGCGGCGTTCGCTGGCGTCTCTACGCCATCCAACAACAAAATAAACGGCTAACGCAACAAGTCACTGAACGTACCCACGAACTCGCTCTCGCCAAAGAAAAAGCCGAAATCGCCAGCCAAGCCAAAAGCGATTTCCTCGCCAATATGTCCCACGAACTTCGCACCCCTCTCAACGGCATTCTCGGTTACGCCCAAATCCTCCAACGCCAAACCCATCTCAACACCCTCCAAACGGATGGCCTCACCAGCATCTACCAAAGCGGCCAACATCTCCTTACCCTCATCAACGATATCCTTGACCTCGCCAAAATCGAAGCTCGTCACTTAACCATCGATCCCGCCCCCCTCGATCTCCACCGCTTTGTCAACGACCTCGTCGCCCTCATGCGCCTCTCCGCCCAACAAAAAGGATTGCAACTCACCTACCACCCTCACCCCGACCTCCCCCCCTTCATCCTCGCCGATGCCAAACGTCTCCGCCAAATCCTCCTCAATCTCCTCGGCAACGCCATTAAATTCACCCCCCTCGGCCGCATCACCCTCCAAATCTCCCCCACCAATACCGATGACCACACCACCCTCACCTTCCGCATCACCGATACCGGCCCCGGCATCCCCCCCCACCAACACCAACTCATTTTTGAACCTTTCGAACAAACCAGTACCGGCCAACAAGCCGCCCTCGGCACTGGCCTCGGCCTCCCCATCAGCCAACGTCTCGTCCAACTCATGGACGGCACCATCCAACTCGATAGCCAACCCAACCACGGCGCTACCTTCTACTTCACCCTCACCTTCCCCCTCACCAATATCGACCCCACCACCCACACCCCACCACCCCAAACCATCACCGGCTACCACGGCCCCCGCCGCCAACTCCTCATCGCCGATGACCACACCGCTAACCGTCTCGTCCTCTCCGGCATGCTTGCCCCCCTCGGCTTCGACCTCACCCTCGTTACCAATGGCCAAGAAGCGGTCACCACCGCCCTCAATCACCCCCCCGATCTCATTCTCATGGATCTCGTCATGCCCATCATGACCGGCTTCGAAGCCGTTAACCAACTTCGCCAAAACCCCGCCACCGCCACCGTCCCCATCATCGCCGTCTCCGCCAGCACCCTCAACATGGACCGCGACCACAGCCGCCGCGTCGGCTGTGATAACTTCATCAGCAAACCGGTCGATATGGACCTCCTCCTTTCTCTCCTCCAAGAACATCTCGGCCTTGACTGGCATTACGCCTCCAAGCTACCACCAGTTACCCCATCACCATCCCACACTCCAAACCCGTCCCCACCCATCCCCATAACCGACCTAACCGCTACCCAAACCGGCATCTTTGATAAGCTCTACGAACTGGCCGAGCTCGGCGATATGGAAGCCTTAATCCACGATGCCCAAAACTTAATGACGGCACATCCTCAACTAAATCCACTTTTACACGAAATCATCACCCTCGCCAACCGCTTTGCCGATCGTGATATTCGCACTTTACTCACACCCTACCTCAAGGACCAAAACCATGACGATTAATCACAGCCAACGCCCTACCATTTTGCTCATCGATGATGATATCACCAATCTCAAAGTCGCTGTCAACCATCTCAACGCCTATAGCTATCGTATCCTAACCGCCGATAACGGTGCCGATGGTATCATGCGCGCCCAAAAAGCCGGACCAGACCTCATCCTCCTCGATATCCGTATGCCCGGCCTCGATGGTCTCGAAACCTGCCGCCGCCTCAAAGCCAACCCAACCACCGCCACCATCCCCGTCATCTTTATGACCGCCCTCACCGACATCAATGACAAAGTCCACGCTTTCGATGTCGGCGCCGTCGACTACGTCACCAAACCGATCGAAGCCCCCGAACTAATCGCCCGCGTCCGCACCCACCTCACCCTCCGTGCCTTCCAACGTGACCTCGAACAACAAGTCGCCCAACGTACCGCCGAACTCACCGCCGAACTCAACCGCCAAAAACAACTCCAAGCCGAAAAAGAAATCCTCCTCAAAATCGTTCGCCAACAAAGCGAACACCTCCGCCAACATATCGAAAACGCCACCCCTTCCCCCAACACCGAACTCCTCCTCAAACTCACCAACCGTGAATACGAAGTCCTCCAACTTATCGCCCAAGGCAAAAGCAGTGCCGACATCGCTGACATCCTCGTTGTCGCTAAATCCACCATCACCACCTACCGCAAACGCATCATGACCAAACTCGATCTCCCCGATGCCACCGCCCTCCTCAAATTCGCTTTAGAACAAAACATTTAAAATATTAATGATTTCCTCACTGAAACCGTCTCACCCCCCTCCTCTCCCTAACTATCACCCGTTTCCCCTACGCTCACCCCACGCTTTGTCACCGAAATGCTACTCAAATAACACTTTTCTTGATATACTTGCCTCTGCGACAAATAACTATTAAACTCCCTGTTGGATTAAAATAAATGTTACCCGCACCCCGTGCGGTTTTTAAGGAGATTTTCTATGGCCGATGTACAGGCTGTTGCCAGCCGTATTATTGATAATGTTGAAAAAGTCATCGTTGGGAAACGCTATCCCGTCCAGCTTACCGTCTTGGGCCTCCTCTGCCAAGGGCATGTCCTCATCGAAGATGTCCCCGGTACCGGTAAAACAGTCCTCGCCAAATCTTTGGCCAAATCTGTCGGCTGTGACTTCCAACGGATCCAATTCACCCCTGATATGCTCCCCAGCGATGTCACCGGGGTCTCCATCTTTAACCAAAAAACCCTCGAGTTCGAGTTCCGCCCCGGCCCCATCCACGCCCAAATCGTCCTCGTCGATGAAATTAACCGCGCCACCCCCAAAACCCAATCCGCCCTCCTCGAAGCGATGGCCGAGCGCCAAGTCACTGTCGATGGCCACACCTACCAAATGCAACAACCATTTATGGTCCTCGCCACCCAAAACCCCATCGAATACGAAGGCACCTTCCCCCTCCCTGAAGCCCAACTCGACCGCTTCATGCTTCGTATCCAAGTCGGCTACCCCCAAAAAAGCGAAGAGATCGAAATCCTCAACCGTCAACAATTTACCCACCCCCTCGACACCCTCCAACAAGTCGCTTCCGTTGAAGAGCTCCTCGCCGTCCAAGAAAAAGTGAAAGCGATCCACGCCGATGATGCCATCAAAGAATATATCATCGATATCGTCCGCACCACCCGCGAACACCCTGATGTCTATCTCGGCTCCAGCGCCCGTGGCGCCCTCGCCCTCTACCGCCTCTGCCAAGCCCGCTCCGCCCTCCTCGGCCGCGACTTCATCCTCCCCGATGACGTCAAAGCCCTCGCCACCCCCTCCCTCGCCCACCGCATCATCGTTGGCCCCGCCGCCCGTATCAAAGATATCGAACCCAAAGATATCCTCGACGAAATCCTTAACCGCCTCCCCGTCCCCGGCGCCCAACCTGCTTAGGCTTATTTTCTCCGTAACCAACCACGAGTGTGACTTATGCGCAATCTTCCTAACTTTTTTCGACGCTCCGCCTTCTCCCGTACCGATGGCCTCCAACGACGTACCATCGTCCTCTTCCTCGCCGTCGGCTCCCTCATCGGTGGCCTCGTCACCAGTCGTGATATCTGGTTTACTATCTTCTATCTCTTTAGCCTCCTTTTAATCCTATCTTTCGCTTGGTCATGGACCAATCTCCATTGGTCTCATATCGGCCGTTTTACCCGCACCCGCCGCACCCGCGTCGGCGGCCCCCTCGATGAACGCTTCACCATGCGCAATACTAGCCTCATCCCCAAACTGTGGCTCGAACTGCGTGACCTCTCCACTGTCCCCAATCACTTCTCCAGCCGCGTCGTCAGTACCCTCGGCCCCCGCCGCGAAACCAGTTGGCGCGTTAGCACCATCTGCACCCAACGCGGCCGCTACCAACTCGGCCCCATGACCCTCTACAGCAGTGACCCCTTCGGCCTCTTCCCCCTCGAACGTGATATCACCGCCCAAACCAGCGTCGTCATCTACCCCATGGCCGTTGATATCCACCAATTCGCCCTCCCCCTCGGCCTCCTCCCCGGTGGTGACGCCCTCCGCCGTCGTACCCATTACGTCACCACCAACGCCTCCGGCGTCCGTGATTATGCCCCTGGCGATAGCTTCAGCCGCATCCATTGGGCCAGCACCGCCCGCCGTGGCCGTCTCATCGTTAAAGAATTTGAACTCGACCCTCTCGCCGATATCTGGATCATCCCCGATATGGCCCAATTTGTCCACACCACTGCCAATGATAACCAATCGGGCAATTACGCCGCCAACGATATCAGCAACTGGATGAAACAAGATAAATTCTCCCTCCCCCCCGCCACCGAAGAATACACTGTCACCATCGCCGCCTCCCTCGCCCAATATTTCCTCCGCCTCGACCGCTCCGTCGGCCTCATGGGCGAAGGCCAATCTTTCGAAATGGTCCAACCAGACCGTGGTGAACGCCAACTCAATCGCATCCTCGAAACTTTAGCCGTCTTGAGCGCCCAAGGCCGCGTCCCCATCCAAGACCTCATGCGTAGTCGTATGCAATATTTCCCCCGTGGCACCACTGTCATCATCATCTCCCCCACTACCCAAGATGAATGGGTCACCGCCGCCAGCCAACTCGTCCGCCGCGGCCTCCGCGTCGTCACTGTCTTTGTCGACCCCGCCTCCTTTAACGGCACCAAAACAAACCAAGCCCTCGTCCCCCTCCTCCAAGCCAGTGGTGTCGGTACCTACTTCATCAGCCGTGACGATGACCTCACCACCGCCCTCAGTACCAGTACCATGCGCGCCGGCTACTACTCCCTCGGCTAAGCACCTCTCACATATATCACCTTTGACCAAATACCTTTTATTTTAGTTAGAACAGCCAAACACCCCTTTTCGAGCGCAGTGACAACCTGCTGTTCCTCTTACCAACTTGTTTCAATAGCAATAAGGATACTATGACTACCAATCGCCCTTCCAACCAATTACGCCCCATCCAATTCGAACTAGGCTTCACCAAATGGGCCGAGGGCTCCGTCCTCGCCAAATTTGGCGATACCCACGTTCTCTGTAATGCCACCCTCGAAGAACGTCTCCCCTCTTGGCTCCGCCAACAACACTCCCCCCACGGCTGGCTCACCGCCGAATACGCCCTCCTCCCCCGCAGTACCCAATCCCGCGTCCAACGTGAACAAAAATGGCCCAAAGGACGTACCCAAGAAATCTCCCGCCTCATCGGCCGTAGCCTCCGCATGGCCGTTAACCTCAAACAGCTCGGCCCCCGCCAAATTATCATCGACTGCGATGTCCTCCAAGCCGATGGGGGCACTCGCACCGCCGCCATCACCGGTAGCTGGCTCGCCGTCCACCAAGCTCTCCAACCCCTCATCACCGCTGGCACCATCCCCCCCACCGTCCTCACCCACCAAATCGCCGCCATCAGCGTCGGCCTCGTCGATGACCAACCTACTCTCGACCTCGACTACGCCCTCGACTTCAACGCCGCCGTCGACCTCAACGTCGTCATGACCGCCAACGACCTTATCGTCGAAGTCCAAGGCACCGCCGAAAAAGCCCCCCTCTCCCGCCCCCAATTCGACCAACTTCTCGACCTCGCCCACCACGGCATCAAACAACTTATCACCCACCAACAACAAGCCCTCCCCAGGTAGTACGATTTGCTAAATCGTACTCCTCCCCCCAACCTACACCTCAATTTGCCCTAATCAATCTTCCCAGCAAACACCCATCTTTACTATAAAATAGTTTATTGGCAAATCCCTCAATCCCACTTAAAATAGGTACATCTTATATTATATTATCCGTTGAGTCCACTTACTTACTCTATCATCACGGACTCCATTCAACTAAATATCATTCTTCTCAATACCACTATGGTTTGAGATCGCTATTTTCAAGGAAGGTCGTATGCGCACTCGCCCTAACTTTCGCCAAGATGCCAAAGATATGTTTGATCAACTCGTCGCTTTTCGACGTGATTTTCACCAATATCCCGAGCTCGGTTTCCATGAACATCGCACCGCCGGCATCGTCGCCCAAGAATTAACCCGCCTCGGCATGGAAGTGCAACAAGGCATTGGTCAAACCGGTGTTGTTGGCCTGCTCGAAGGTGGTAAACCAGGCCCCACCGTCCTCATGCGTTTCGATATGGACGCTTTACCCATCACCGAAGAAACAGGCCACTCCTTCGCCTCCAAACATGAAGGACTGATGCACGCCTGTGGCCATGATGGCCATATGTCCATGGGCCTCGGCCTCGCCAATCTCTTCAGCCGCTACCAAGAAGACCTCGCCGGCAATATCAAATTCGTCTTCCAACCTGCCGAAGAAGGTCTCGGTGGCGCCTTCGCCATGATCGCCGATGGTGTCCTCGAAAACCCACGCCCCGATGTCGCTTTCGCCATGCACATCTGGACCCCCACCGAATTAGGCAAAGTCCGCGTCGTCGAAGGCCCCTGTATGGCCTCCTCCAGCGTCTTCACCCTCACCGTCCAAGGCAAAGGTGGCCACGGCGCCGCCCCCCACCTCGCTGTCGACCCCGTTCTCGCCGCCGCCCACATCATCGCCGCCCTACAAAGTATCGTCAGCCGTAATGTTAACCCCCAAGAAAGCGTCGTCGTCTCCATCGGCCAAGTAACTGCCGGCACCACTTTCAACGTCATCCCCGATAAAGCGATTCTCAAAGGGACCGTCCGCAGCTACAATGAAGACCTTCACCGCAAAATCTATCGCCGTATCCTCGAAATGTCCCATCACATGGCCATCGCCTTCCGCTGTACCGCTACCATGGAAACAATCGCCATCGTCGCCGCCGTCGTCAACGCCGCTGAACCCACCGCCAACGTCTATCAAGCCGCCGCCCACGTCATCGGTGAACAAAATATCCTCGATACCCGCACCATGGCCTCCGAAGATATGGGTTACATGCTTGAAGAAATCCCCGGCTGTTACTTCTTCGTCGGTGGCCACAACCCTGAAAATGGCGACTTCATCCCCCACCACCACCCTAAATTTGATTTCGATGAACGTGCTATGATCGATGGTGTCTCCATTATGGCCGAGGCCGCCTCACGTTATCTAATGCCGGAGATACATTCGTAATGACCGGTGCCGATAAATTCACCAATGCCCAAGTTGTTGTCTTAGCCGGTGGTGTTGGTGGTGCCAAATTAACCACCGGCCTCGCCGCCATCATCCCCCCCGAAAATCTAACTATTGTCGTTAATACTGGCGATGATTTCGTTCACTGTGGCCTCACCATCTGCCCCGATTTAGATACCGTCACTTACAATCTCGCCCAAATCCACAACGTCGAAACCGGCTGGGGGCGCCACAACGAAAGCTGGCGCGCCATCAGCACCGCCGCCGAACTCGGCGGCCCCGACTGGTTCCGCTTAGGTGACCTTGATTTAGGCACCCATTTGGCCCGTACGCACGCTCTAGAACAGGGGCAATCATTAACCGCCGTTACCCGCCAAATCACCTCCCACCTCGGCATCCAACACACCATCCTCCCCATGTGCGACCAACCCGCCCCCACCATCATCGCCACCGATGACGGCGACCTCCCCTTCCAAACTTGGTTCGTCCGCCACCGCTGGCAACCAACCGCCAACCACATCAAACTCCCCGACGATGCCCGCGCCAATGCCCAACTTATCAACACCCTCCAAAAAGCCGACATCATCATCTTAGCCCCCTCAAACCCTTTTGTCAGCATCGACCCTATCCTCAATGTCTACCCCATCCGCTCCCTCATCATGGATGTCCCCCAAGCCGTTATCGCTGTCAGCCCCATTATCAACGGCCAAGCGGTCAAAGGCCCCGCCGCTAAACTCATGGCCGATAAAGGCCTGCCCGTCACCAGCGCTGCTATCGCTGACTACTACCAAGACCTCCTCGATGGCTTTGTCTACGACCAACAAGATAGTAACCTCACCTTCGCCAACCCCGATTTAGCCACTCTTGCCACCCAAACCCTTATGACCGATTCCACCTCGCGCCAACAATTAGCCCGTGAAGTGATGCAGTTCGCCCAACAATGGCTCTAAATCAATGTCTATCTCTACTTGGGTTCTTCTCCCTGTCAAACCCTTCAACCTAAGCAAAAGCCGTCTCAAACCGATTTTATCCCCCAATGAACGCCGTCGACTAGCCCAACAACTGCTCCATCAAACCCTAGCGTTGCTAACCACCATCCCCCTCATCGACCAAATCCTCCTCATCACCCGTGACCCACAAGCCCTTCAACTCGCCCAACAATATCCTATCATCACCTATAAAGAACCCGCTACCGCTGGCCTCAATCAAGCCCTCACCCTCGGCCAACACCACGCTCACCGTGCCGGCGCCGCCGCCATCCTCGTCCTCCCCCTCGACCTCCCCTTCGCCACCCCCACCGATATCACCACCATCCTCACCCCACCCCCTCACCCCGCCCCCTACATCACCATCTGCCCCGACCAACAATTTCAAGGCACCAACGCCTTACTCCTCCACCCCTCGCTTCCCTTTAATTTCCACTACGGCCTCAATAGCTATCAAGCCCACCAACAAGAAGCCCAAAAACACGCTTATCACATTAATACTGTCACCCTCCCCAACCTTCAATTCGACCTCGATACCCCCTCCCACTGGCAACAATACCAACATAAGGCTATCAAACTATGACCTCTTTCCCTGATTTTCTCGCCGATTTTATCGCCCCCCCTATCTGGCGCCCCCAACCCACCTCCAACGACTGCTTCGTCTGTGGCCGCCACAACCCCCGCGGCCTCCAAATGACCTTCTACGACAACGGCGCCGACGAAGTCCGCGCCCTCTACACCATCAACTCCCAATTCCAAGGCTATCCCGGCGTCGTCCATGGCGGCATCGTCGCCACCATCCTCGATGAAGCCGTGGGCCGCGTCGCCCTCATCGAAGATCACCATCATTTTATGTTTACATTAATTATGGAAGTTAAATACCGTCATCCCACCCCACCCGATACCCCACTACGCATCAGTGGCAAAATCGTCCGCTTACGCTCCCATCTCGGCAAAGCCGTCGGCACCATCACACTCCCCAATGGTGACATCGCCGCTGAAACCAGCGTCACCCTCGCCGAAATCCCCCCCGAACTGTTACGCTTTGATGCCGATCAATTAGGCTGGCGGCTCCCCCAATAGCTATCGACTGCCAGACGAAACGGAAATCAACTCTTCTAACGCCTCTCGATCTAAGATAGCCACGCGACGCCCTTTAACCGATATCCAATTCGCTCGCCGAAAACGACCCAACGCCTTATTAATACTCACCCGAGTCGCCCCTGTCATCTCCGCCAAATCCGTTTGTGTCAATGACAAATCGATGACAATGCTACTTCCCATCTCACGCCCATGCCGATCCGCTAATTTCAACAATGTCCGCGCCAATCGTCCCGGTAAATCCAAAAAGAAAATATCGCTAATCTGGTTATCTAAATGACGAATGCGACGTGATAACACATTAAGCACTTGCATCGCAAATTCAGCATTATTCGTTATAAAACGAACAAACTCTTCCCGATGTAATGTCAATACAGTTGTCGGTTCAATCGCCTCGGCCGTCGCCGAGCGCGGCGAATCATCTAATAAAGCCAACTCACCAAAGAAATCACCCGCACCTAAAATAGCTAATAATGCCTCTTGCCCATCAGGGTTCGATAACGAAATCTTCACTTTACCTTCGATGATGATATATAACAAACCACCGGGATCCCCCAAGTGAAAAATAATCTGGCTATTAGCAAATCGCCGTTCAACCAATCGCTCTGCCAATGACTTGCGATCCGTATCCGTCAAATTTGTGAAAAAGGGCACTCCTTGTAGCGCTCTGGCAGCACTTTCAGTTTGCATAGTGGTTGCTCTCTGTTTCCTCGTCAAATAATTATAAAGTCAATAAAGTGTACCCGACTCCGCTATAATTGACAATTTTCTCGCCAATTTCCATACGCTTGGCTCAATAATTCCGTCACCCGTGCTTCATCAGTTACCACCCCACCTCCCTGAGCGAGATTAGGTCGACCACCCCCACGTCCCCCAATCTCACCCAATGTCATTTGCAAAATCTGATTCATATCCCCCACCGCCTCCTCATGCCGCCCAAACACAAAATGAGTCCGCTCCGCCATCACACTCGCCAACAATGCCACCCCACCCTCTAAACCTGTAATCACACTCGCCAATTGGCGTACCTCCCCCGCATCCTTATCTGTAAATGCCCCCATTACCACTCGCATCCCCCCCACCCGCTCCCCATCTGTCCACAATTGACGCCCCTCTAAACCACTTAACTGTTGACCTAACTGCTTTTGCGACTTCTGTAACTCTTTATTCTCTTCTTGTAACTTCGTCAACACATTCGGTAAATCATCATAACCAGTCGTTAACGTATTGCTCAACACCGTTAATAACTGATGCTTCATCCCATAATCAGCCACCGCTCGCCCCCCACATCGAAACTCAATCCGATACCCTTGCTTATACCGCACCGCTTTCAAAATCTTGATCAACCCCACCCCTCCTGTATGCGTAACATGGGTCCCCCCACAAGCGGTCAAATCAAAATCATCAATATCTACCAAACGTAACGTATCCCCTTTAACATCTGGTATTTTGCGCAAATCCAACGATTGGGCCTCAGCCAACGGCACAAAATAAGCCCGAATCGGCCGGTTCTCCCATACAATCTCATTCGCCATCTGCTCCACATCTCCCACTTGGCTATCACTCAATTGCTCACAATCTAAATCAATCGTCACCCCCACTTCCCCTAAATGAAAGCCGATAGTAGCCGCCTCGGCCACCCGCAAAAACGCTTGCGATAAAATATGCTGACCACTATGCTGTTGCATATGATCAAAACGCCGCTCCCAATTAATCTCGCCAGTAACGGCCGTTCCCACCGCCAACGGCGCCGCCAACTGATGCACCACCGCCTCATCCGACTCCCGCACCCATACATCCTCAACCGCCACCCCATTCAACACCCCCGTATCATATGGCTGCCCCCCCGAACTAGGATAAAAACAGCTCTCATCCAACACCACTGCTGGCCTACCAGCCACCATCAAACTCTCTACAACCTTAGCCGTCAATGCACGCTGATATGACGCCTCATAATACAAACGCTTACTCATATAAATTAACCTATCGGTACTGTAAAGTTAAAACGCGCCCCGCCACCATCAGCTTCATCTACCCAAATTTGCCCCTTATGCGCCTCAACCGCTAACCGGCAAAAGGCCAACCCCAACCCCAACCCCTTCGCTTTCGATTTGTTTCGCACACGCCGGAACTTATCAAACACGACCGACCGAAACTCGGGTGGAATCCCCTCACCCTGATCACTAATCGATATCTTTACCCGCTTATCTTCACCAATCGGTACCACATCAACCGTAATCGTCTGCCCATGCGGATTGAACTTAATCGCATTGTCTAACAAATTAACCAAAACACGCTGAATCATAGCCGCATCAATCGCTACAAACTCTAATTCTGTCGGCACGTTAGCCACAAAATCCATCTTGTATTTTTCCATATTTGGCAACACAATCCGCCGCGCTTCATCAACTAACATATGGACATCGGTTGGCTTGGCGTTAATCACCAATTTCCCTGATTCTAATCGCTGAATTTCTAACAACGAATTAATCAAATCCTGCAAACGAGCACTGCTTTTCAACGCAATATCAATCAACATCAACACAGTCGGACCACTATTGTCCGGCAAATCCTCTTCCAACAACTGCAAACTCGAAATCACGTTGCTCAACGGGCTTTGCAAATCATGTACCAACATCGCCGTCAAATCTTGTCGCATCGACTCCAACTCAACCTGCTCTGAAATATCATGATAAATCCATTGCAAAATCTCAGTATCATTCGCCACCGTCAACTTCCCATGAACCTCAATAGGACACAACTTACCATCTTTCGTCAATACCTGACTCGTCACGATCCGTGATACATCACTAGGGCTAGTCACCTGCAACCGATATGTCTGATTCTCCGTCACCGTTGGATGCAACAAATGCAATGATTTATTCAATAACTCAGCTGTCTCATACCCGAAAAAGCGCAACGCTTGCTGATTAATTCCTAAAATCGTCCCTTCTAGGTTTGTTAGCACAATCGGATCAATACTATCATCAAATAAAGCCGTATACCGCGCCTCGGCCGCCTGAATCAAACTAAACTGTTGCGCATGATGAATCGCACTGCTCGCTAAATTAGCCAAACTCACCATCAATGACAAATCATCTTTCGTAAACGTCGCCTTCCGCGCATTAATCGCCTGCACCGTCCCCAAAACCTGCCCCCGAACATGCAACGGCGCACAAATAATCGATTTCGTTGGATAACTCGTCCGCTCATCCCCTTTACGCGTAAAGCGTGGATCCAACCGCGTATCTGGTACCAATGCCGGCTTCACCTGCTGCATCACCCACCCCGACACCCCTTCATTGGCCGGCAAACGCAATCCTACAATCGCCTCACTCCCCGATCCTTCACCCACCACATAAACCAACTCATTCGTATCCTCATCAACCAACGCAATCGATAACGCTTCCACATCAAGCAACTGATTCATTTGACTCAATAATGATTGTAAAATCTCATTCAAATCAAGCGACGAATTAATAATCGTACTCGCCTCATTAAGCATTGATTGTATCTTAATCTGCCGCTGTGCTTCTTGATATAAACGCGCATTCTCGATCGTGCTCGCTGTTTGGCTCGCTATCGCATCCAATAAATTAACCGCCGCCGGCCCAAATTCAGCCAACCCCGGCTTCGTCAATGTAATCGTCCCCACCACCCTGTTCCGAATCACAAACGGCGCACAAATCGCCGACCAAGACTCCCTTGTCGTCACATGATCATCACGTAACAACCAGCGATCATCCGTTAACGAATCATCAATCACCACAATTTGTTGATCTCGTATCGCTTGACCCGCAATCCCCTCATTTAAAACCTGACGCAAAAATGGCGTTGGTGGCACATCGTCCATCTGCGTTTCCCCATCCACCAACCACACATGTTGCAAATCTTGATTAGCATCTAACACAAAAATACTGCCCGTTTGTGCCTGCAACTCATTTTGTGCTAATTGCAATATCCGCGACAACACCACATTCATATCCAAGCTATCAACTTCAGCCTGGCGCAATAAATCATTTACATTATATAAAATACGTAAATGGGTACTATCTGTATTCGTAAATGTGACCGATGAGGTTGGTTCTATCTGTTGTGCCATCAATGTATTTCCATAAGACACCAATATAGGGCTTACATCCTCATGATTACGGTAAATCTATCATAGAGGTACTCATGAATCCCCGTATCATTAAAATGTATATGTAAAAAGTATAACACAATTAAACAATTAGGTCATCATGACCCCAGTGCCAACAGCACTTACCTTATTCATGATGCCATTCACGTTCCAAGTTAACCCGCATCTTGTTCCGATAAACTTGCTCTAAATCAATATGAGCCGAATTGGCTAACTTTAAAACATACGCCAGCACATCAGCCAACTCTTCCCCTAACCGTGCCTGCCGTTCATAAACAATATTCTCCCACGCCACCTCGGCCCCCTTACCCCCCGCCACCTCTTTCTCCTGCGCGATCATCATCAACTTGACCTCCTGCGCCAACTCCCCTATCTCTTCACTTAAACCAATATAATTCAACCGCAAATCACGACTAAATCGCTTCATATCATCTAAATCATGATGAAACGCTTGATAAGCCGCCAATGAAGATTGCCCCACGGGTGGTAATGTGACCGTCGCGCCCACCTCTCGTCGTCTAGGCTCCGTCCCCAAACGACTCAATGACGCCTTAATCAAAGCAACAATATGCTCCAAATCTTCATTACGAGCCAAAAAGTCTAAATGAGTGGTATTAATACGCAATACCGGTGTCGTCTCCAATGTACTTAACCACGCCTCATAAGCCCGCCCCAACTCCCGAATATAGTTCGGATCCATATTCCGCTCATACGGCCGATCCCGCAACGCAATCCGTCGCATTAACACATCATGCTCCGCATCTAAATACACAACCAAATCCGGCTTGATCATCTTTTCACTTAAAGCCGCATGCACACGGCCATACATCGTTAACTCATCATCCTTCAAATTTAACCACGCAAATAACTCATCTTTGGCAAACGTATAATCACTCAACAACGTCCCCCGCTCCAACGCTTTCGGTACCACCTGGTTTTGCTGCTGATACCGACTTAACAAAAAGAATAACTGCGTCTGAAACGCATACCGTTCCCGATCTTCATAAAAACGAGGCAAAAATGGATTCTCCTCAAATACCTCTAACAAAATCTCCGCCTCAAAATAAGATTGCAACCGACGTACCAATGTCGTCTTCCCAATCCCAATCACCCCCTCAATCGCAATAAAATAATGCTCATTCATCAATAATTCCTCCTACTTACTCCCCAACCACTGCCGGTAAATACATATCTTCATCTAAAATCCCTTCTCGCAATAAAATGTTACCATCAATCGTCCCCCAACCATACGTATGATTAGGCACACTGTCCGCTTCATCTCCGCCACAACCCTCCAATGTTACCACCGCGGCCGCTGTCCCTTTTAACCACGCCTCAACCCCCGCCACATCCCCAATCAGCGCTGGCTCGGCCGCCAACAACAACGCCACCATCCCCGCCACATGTGGCGCGGCCATACTCGTCCCACTCCCACTATTATATCGATTGTTCAACGCCGCCGAACGCACCCCCAACCCCGGCGCCATCACATCCGGCTTCAAACGATTACTACCATCAACCGTTACCGGCCCTCGGCTACTAAAACTCGTCACACCCCCATTAGGCCCCACCGCCCCCACCGTCAATGAGTCCGCATAAATAGCCGCCGGCGTATTCACTGTCCCGCACCCCCCTGCTCCGCTATTCCCCGCCGAGTGAACCGTCACAATCCCCGCCGCCCGTACCGCCGCCACCACCTCGGCCAACACCCCCACCTCCGTACACCCCTCAGACGGCGGACAACTCCACGAATTACTAATCACATGCGGCGCCATCTCCGGCCGACCATCCGTCAGCGGATCACCCCCACGCGGATAAGGGGCTATAAACCATTCATAACATTCCGCATAACTCGCCGGCGTCCCATTCCCATTATTCATGTTACGACAACCAATCCATTGCGCGCCAGGCGCCACCCCAATCGCTTCGCTGGCCGCCCCCGGCCAGCCCCCCTCCCCCCTATCTAAATTATTCCCCACCGCCGTCCCCATCGTATGCGTTCCATGCCCATAATCATCACACGGCGCCACACTATCCCCCATACAATCACCATTATCAACATGGATCGCATCATGCCAATGATAATCATGAACGGCCGTTTCCCCATCCCATCCCCGATAACTCCCCCGCAACGCTTCATGCGTCCACTCATATCCCGTATCTTGCCCCCCAATCACAATCCCTTCCCCCGTAATCCCCCCCGACCACCAGCTAGGCGCATCAACTTCTGCCACCCCCCACGGCACACCCCCACCCAACGTCTCTCCTTCCACCCACATCGGCTCATCAAAACCGACCACCGGATTCGGCCCAATCCAAGCCACCTCCGGCCGCGCCGCTAACCACCGTACCAACCTTTCGTCTCCACGCACCCAAATCATATTCTGTATCCAATAAGCCCGATACGGTACCCCCACCACCTCTAAATGAGCTAACAATGGCGCTTGACTACGCCCAGCCACATCTCTCAAGCGCTCATAAACATACCTTCCTTTCGCCTCTTTCCCCAACACCCGCTCCGCCCCCTCTAAATCAGCCTGCTCCTCCAAAATGACCAACATCTCTACCTCCCCCTGCCGCGCCGCCGCCACGACCATCCCCGATACCTTCTCCTGCCACAACGGCTCATCACTAACCCACCACCAACCATACCCCACCACCATCATGATTATGCCCCACCCCAATAACCATCGTCCCAACCGTTTCATATCTTACTCCCAAACCTATAATCACCTAATAACAATCATTTTCCAAAAAATACATACCATCCTAGTACAAACTACCAACTGTATCACGCTTTGCCCAAGGCAACTCAGTAAAAAAATACCCTTTACCAAATCGCCCACCTTCCAACCAATCATCCCATCTACCTTCACCAACACAAAAAAATCTGTTACATCCCCAAAATCCGCGTCCAAATCCTTCAAACATCATCAAACCAATTCATATGCTACAGCCCAGTTAGGTAGCCACTCCCAAAATCGCCTCTAACATCACCTCGTTCTATGCAAATCACATCCTCATCCACATCATCTACCCTCAAAATGTAACTTCTTACAATTATCACCCAAACCCTCCCTTTTGCCCATCCCCACCCCAAAACCTTATTGACATTCCCACAAACAACGTTATCATACCCCCCATGAATCGCCAAACCATCGCTTTATGGATCTCACGCCTCGGCCACCCCTTCCTCATCGCCCCCCCCGCCCTCATCTACATCCTCTGGCTCGGCCACGTCCCCCTAACCAACGCCATCCTCTGGACAATCCTCGCCAGCACCATCGTCCTCGTCCCCTGTGGGCTCTACATCACCTACCATATCCGTGGTGGCAAATTCGCCGATTTCGATGTCTCCGTCCGTGAACACCGCCCCACCCTCTACCTCCTCGGCATCAGCTCCATCCTCCTCCTACTCCTCCTCGTCTTCCAATTACAAGCTCCCGCCGTCCTCCAAGATAGCTTAATCGCCCTCACCATCACCATGATTGTCAACGGCATTATCAACCGTTGGACCAAAGTCAGCCTACACACCGCCACCATGGCCGGTATCTTCATGCTTATTCTGAGCCAATCCCTCAGCTGGGGCCTTCTCGCCGGCCTACTTAGCTTCGCTGTCGGCTGGTCACGCGTCGAACTACAACGCCACACCCTCCCCCAAGTCATTCTCGGCTGGTTCGTCGCCGTCATCTCCGTCTACCTGTTTTTCTTTCTTTAATATAATCCCTCTAGACATACCCCTCATTTCTTGATTATAATAAAGAGTGTAACCCAACACCCATTTTATTCATCACCTCAACCTCACCCTTACCTATCTTGATGAATTGGAACCACCTAATCAATCATGCGCCATCAGCTTGTTCCTCCTTTTATTTTAGAACAGTATGAAAACGGCCGTTCCTACGGCCAATTCCCCGCCGCCACCCTCTTCCTCGACATCGTCGGCTTCACCAATCTCACCCAAACCCTCATGCAACATGGCAAAGACGGCGCCGAACAACTCGCCCAAATTATTAACAACCTCTTTAATCCCATCATCAACACCATCAATAACCATGGTGGCTTCGTTACCGTCTTCGCCGGTGATGCCCTCACCGTCGTCTTCCCCAACCATACCATCCCCACCCTCATCGCCGCCGCTTCCACCGCCCTCAATATCAAACATCTCTTCCAACAACAAAACTCCCTCGGCCACCACGCTCACCTACTCGCCGTCAAACAAGGTCTCGCCGTTGATACCGTCCACTGGGGCATCGTCGGCCCCCAAAACCATAAAAGCTTCTTCTTTCGCGGCCCCGCCATCGATGCCTGTGCCCACGCCGAACACCAAGCCCAACCAGCTGACATCATCTTAACCACAACCTTCCAACAACGTCTTCAACATCACCTCCCCACCTCCCCCCTAAACGAAAACTACCACTATCTCCACCCACCATCCACCACCCACCCAACAGCCTCCCAACTACCAACCAAGAATCCCCACACCTTCACCCCCACCCTCACCGCCCCATCCCATACCCAATTTTTCCCGCAATCTTTGTGGCTCTCAACCAAACAAGGCGAATTCCGCGATGTCGCTATCCTTTTCGTCGCCTTCGAAGACACCCACGATTACCACACCCTCAACCAATTTTTCACCCAAATCATCACCTTAGTTGACCAATTCGATGGCTTTTTTGTCGAAATCGACTTTGGCGACAAAGGCGGGCTCTTCCTCGTTTACTTTGGCGCCCCCATCACCCACGAACAAGATATCGAACGTGCCCTAAGCTTTGTCCAAACCATCTCAACCACAAACCTCCCCCTCACTTGGCGCGCTGGCCTCACCTTCGGCACCGTCTACGCCGGTTATGTCGGCTCCTCCGTCCGCGACAAATACACCTGCATGGGCTCCGTTGTTAACCTCGCCGCCCGCCTCATGATCCAAGCCGACTGGCGCCAAACACTCGTCTCCCCCACTATCGCCAATACCCAAACATTTGAATTCTCCTTTATCGGCCAAATCGCCTATAAAGGATTCCAACGCCCCCTCAGTACCTACCAATTCCAAGGCACCCAAGCCTCTCAAAAAGTTTTTTATCAACCCATCGTTGGCCGCCAACTCGAACAAGACCAAATCAATCATTTCATCCATATGCAACTTCTTCGCCAGCAAATGGGCATTATCCTCATCTACGGCGAAACCGGCGCCGGTAAATCTCATCTCGCCCATACCTTGCAACAATCAACTCCCGCCCACATCCGCTGGTTAATCAGCCAAACCGACCCAGTCCTCAACCAAGCCTTCAACCCCTTTGTCTATTTCCTCAAAAAAATGTTTGGCCAAACAAGTCAAAACTCGCCTACCCATAACTATCAACGTTTCGAGCAACATTTTCAACAACTACTCAGCACCGTCACCGACCTCCCCGACCTACACCAAGACCTCCAAGACCTCCAAGATATCTTCGCTATTCTCCTCGGCCACGAAAAACCAGACAATCCCCTCCACCAACTCTCCCCCTCCGACCGCTATCACCATATCCGCCTCGCCTTCAAACAATACCTCCACGCCCTCTGTCACCACAACCCGATAATCCTCCTCATCGAAGATGGCCATTGGCTCGACCAACCCAGCCTCGACCTCCTCAACTACCTCGCCCAACAACTTGCCCACTACCCACTCATTATTATCATCACGACCCGTCATCAAGATAATTACAACCTCCAACAACAGTTACAACTATCCAATATCCCCTTCAAACAGATCGATCTCAACACCTTACCCCCTTCCGCTTTACGTCACCTCGCCCAAAGTCTCTTAGGTCTACCTATCGATGACCGCTTACACCAGTTCCTGCTCGATAAAACTGAATCCAACCCCTTCTTTATCCAACAAATCCTTTTCTATCTCCACGAACATAACGCCTTAACCCGCATTACCATCGATGGCCAACGTATCATCACCATCATTGACCAATCATTCCCTCTCCCCACCAATCTCAACACCCTCCTCATTGCCCGTCTTGACCGTCTCCCCAACCACATCAAAGATATCGTCCAAACCGCCGCCATCCTCGGCCGCGAATTCGACGCCCACCTCCTCGCCTTCATCTGCCAACAAGATATCCACGATGCCCTCCACATTGCTGAACAAGAACGCATCTGGATCAAAATCAGAACCAATCGCTACCTCTTTAAACATCTCCTCTTCCGTAAAGCCGCC
Source organism: Anaerolineae bacterium (assembly GCA_035459145.1). GTDB lineage: Bacteria > Chloroflexota > Anaerolineae > Promineifilales > Promineifilaceae > DATHYN01. The sequence goes on from DATHYN010000312.1 coordinate 26,497, forward strand.
TACAACATGCAACTCAATAACCGCCGCCAAACCCTCCACTATCAAGCCGCCATCGCTATCCGTACCCTCTATCTCAACCGTCTCCCTAACTACTACAGCCTCCTCGCCTACCATTATGAAGCCGCCTACTATCTCAAATATCAACCCGCTCATCAAGCCGCCTGTCAATATTTAACCCTTGCCGGTCAACAAGCCGCCGCTAATTTTGAACATGAACTTGCCCTCGATTACTTTGACCGTGCCCTCGCCATCACCCCCACCCAACCACCAGAACCACGCTACCACCTCCTCCTTCTCACCGAACAAACCTTAGACACCCTCGGCCTCATCGACCTCCACCAAGAACGTCTCGATGAACTCCTACGCCTAGTCGACTTATCCCTTGATGACCTCTTGCCGTTTCCGCCTGCGAATGGGGAGCGAACGGCCGTTTCCCTCCCCCAAGCCACCGTCGCCCTCCGCTATGCCACCTTCGCCCACCGCCAAGGCCACTACCACCAAGCCAACCAACTCATTACCCACGCCCTCAATGCCTCTAATCCCCAACTCCGCGCCCAAGCCTACTACCAATGGGGCTATAACCTCTGCCGCCTCGGCCAATTCAATACCGCCCACCAACGCCTCTCAGCCGCCCTCAACTATGCCCAAAAAGATAAAAACACCCCCCTTATCATCGACATCTTCCGCGAACTAGGCTGGCTCGCCTTCCGCCAAGGCCAACCCACCCAAGCCACCCACTTCCTCCACCAAGCCCTCGACTACATCAGTTACCACGACCAATATCTCAATCAACAACTCCTCATCTTCAAAGGCCTCGGCGGTGCCGCCAACGCCGCTGGCAACTATACCCAAGCCCAACTATCCCAACAAAAAGCCCTCGACATCGCTCGCCAAACGGGTAATCGGCATGAAGAAAGTAGCATCCTCATCAACCTCGGCAATACCACCCAATTTCTTGGCGACTACACCACCGCTGTCACCCTCTACCAACAAGGCCGTGCCATCGCTGATAAAATCAGTTGGCCCTTAGGCATCGCTATTAGCAATTGCAACCTCGGCCTCGTCCTCCCCCACCTCGGCCGCCACCACGACGCCCTCCAACTAACCCAAAAAGCGTTCGACCTCGCCCAAAAACTAGAGGCCAAACTCATCGAAAGTATCAGCAGTTATCACCAAGCCAATATCCTCACCACCCTCAACCTCCCCACCGCCGCCCGCCAAAAATACCACCACGCCCTTACCGGCTTCACCACCCTCAACCTCCCCCACCTCATCACCGAAGCCCAAGCTGGCCTCGCCGCCCTCCATTGGCACCAACAACAATTCACCCTCGCCCGCCAACAACTCCAACCCGTCCTCGACTACCTCGCCAACGATGGCCCCATCACCGGCCTCGAACAACCCCTACGCCTTTACGCCCGTTGCTACAAAATTCTATCCACCGTCGCCGACCCCCTCGCCCCCCAAATCCTTCACCAAGCTCACACCATCCTCCACACCCAAGCCAACCTCATCTCCGATAAAACCACCCGCCACAACTTCCTCACCAACATCCCCTGGCACAACTTCATCAACACCACCTACAATCAACAATAACCCTCCCCAAAGCTGGTGCGATTTGCCAAAGGGTACGTTTAACCTCAGTTAAAGCCCTCCAAACCACAAAACCACCAACCTTCCAACCAACCCCCCCCTCACTTCACCAACATCAAAAAATCCGCCAAATCCCCAAAATCCGCGTCCAAACCCACCAAACCTAATCAAACCAACCCCTAACTCATCTCAAACACACCCTTTACCAAACCACCAACCTTCCAACCAAACACCCCTCCTCACTTCACCAACATCAAAAAAATCTGTCCAATCCCCAAAATCCGCGTCCAAACCCACCAAACCTAATCAAACCAACCTCCTCCTCAAGCATACATATTTATACGCTCCCCCCTCATATCATTTAAACTGAACTGTCACCAGTTCAACTAACCAACCACATACTTCACCACCGGCAACGCCTCCCGCTCAATCTCCTCCAAATTCGCCGCCACCAACTCCCCCCGATCATACAAATACTCCACATGCGCCCCCGCCTCCTCCAACGCCAACAAAATATGATAACTCTCCACCTTCCCAAACAAAGCCCGACTAATATCCGCAATCGACTGCGGCTCACCCTTACAAATCCCCAGCACCTTATCCAACCGCCGCTCATGCGACTTTTTAATCGCCTCAATCCGCCCCCCAACATCCGTGATCGGCTCCTCATGCCCCCCCAAACCCAACCGCACCCCTTCCACCCGCTTAATTTTGTCCAACGAGGCCAAATAATGCCCCAAACCCATATTCCGCGTAATACTTTCCGGCGTCTGATGCGGCGTCGTCTTGGCCAAAATATGATCCGCCGTCATCAACACATCATCAACCTGCAAACACACCTGCCCCGAACAATGCCCCGGCGCATGATAAACCTGAATCCCCGCCACCGTCTCTATCCCATCCTCCAATAAAAACTGCACCGGTGTCGATTCATAAAACTGCTTCCCCCACAAATACACCTTCATCAACTCCTGCCGCCACCCCTCTTTCACCCCAGCCCCTACCAAAAACGTGTCCAACCGCCGCGCCGCCACCAACACCCGCTCCCGATGATTAGCCAACACCTGCCGATCCAACACATGAATGCCGATAGGCGCTGTCCGATTATGCTCCCGAATAAACGGCAACGCCCCAAAATGATCAATATGCCCATGCGTAATCAATATCTCCGTCAAATCCTCTAAACCCACCTTCCGCCCAAACTTCGGCCCAACCTCGGCCAACCCCGCCACCAAATCCCCATTCGCCTCCCCAAACCCCGACCCCGTATCCACCAAAATACAATGCCCCTCTCCCACAATCACATGCACATTCGTAATCAACCCCGGAAACGACCGCACCGGAATCCGATAAATCTCCCGCTCCCCCGCCGTCATAAATCGCTCAATCTCACCCATAAAACCACCTTCTTTTCAATCCTGCTCTAAACACATAACAACCACTACACAACCCTCTCTGGTAGGGCTGTCATCCCTGCGCAGGCAGGGATCCACTCATAAAATCCCCAAAATCCCCAAAATCCGCGTCAAAAACCACCAAACCTTACCCCTACACATTAATTACAACAGCAAATTTCAAATTTCTTTGTTTACAATCTATTTAACAACTTCCAAGTATTAAGCAGCAGATTTTCAAGATCAAATGTCTAGATTATTTAGTTTAATACACTTACACCACCCAACTATATGTTATAATCCCCTTATTGTCATTCAAAGGAGAAAACACTCATGGAATTTGAATCCCCAGCCCAAGCCATCGCCGCCGTCGCCACCCTCATCATCCATGCCGACCAAATCGGCACCCTCGCCGAACGCGACTACCTCTTCACCCACGTCAAAGAACACCCCCTCTTCGCCACCTACGATGAAACCACCTTCTCCGACCTCCTCGCCACCACCGCCAAACAGATCTATCAAAACTTTCCCACCGCTAACGAAGCCCTCACCCCTGCCGCCATCAACCAACTTATCGCCGCCATCAACGACGCCCTCCCCCCCGATCTCACCCCCACCGCCCTCACCATCGCCGTCAACCTCGCCCAAGCCGATGGCCTCGTCCCCGCCGAACAAACCATCCTCACCCAACTCGCCCTCGGCCTCCACCTCGACCCCCAAACCACCCACACCATCCTCAACCCCTCATGACACACCATCACCCCCCCAATTGCCAATAATCTTGAAACCGCTCCCTCCCCTTCACCAAAACATACCCCTCAATCACCACCCTCTCCCGAATCACCTCCTTTCCATCAAACCAAACCACCAATTCCACCCCCTGCCCATCAACCCACTCCACCGGCCGCTCCACCATCACCACATGATACGGTGACGACAACGCCGCCGCCCCTCCCGGCCTTTTATGCAAATTATCAACCTCAACCACCAATTCCCCCTCACCATACGCCACAGATTGAATCTCAACACCATCATGTACAACTGGCTTCAACCCACCCAAAAACACCACCCCCAAATAATTATCATAATCAATCTCTCGTAATCGCCGCCCACTATCATCACCAATCCAATCAACCACTTTATTCACATCATTAGACGAGGCTACAATCACCAATCCAACCTCTTTCGCCGCATACATAGATCCATCACGATTCCTATCCCCACCCGTCGGCAAGAACTGACCAATCTCTTCCATCCGCAACTTATCCAAACCATCTCTACTTCTAACCAACCATATCAAAACCCCAACACACACAATTCCCACTAAAATCTTAAACCATCTCATACAATAACCAAACCTTTAACACGATTTCCAATCCCTAAAACAACAACATTATAACATAGACAAAAAACGGCCGTTTTCCCCTCTCATCCCACCCCCTCGGCCTCCCCTCCCTCTCCACCTCTCCCCCGCCCCCGCGCCAGCCCATCGTAATGACGTGGCATCACGCGCCTAAACTCACCCCCAGCTTCCACACTCCTCTCGCGGGATAGCTTGCCCTGAGCTTGTCGAACGGGCCGCGTCCCCCATCATCTCCCACTCCACATTACATCCCCTCGGCCTCTCGCCCCTCGTCCACCTCCCCCCGCCCCCCGCGCCAGCCCAACGTACCGGCGTGGCATTCGGCGCCTAACCTCCCTAAGAACTTGATACCCTCTCTCGCCGAATGCCTCGCTCCCATCATCTCCCACTCCACATTACATCCCCTCGGCCTCCCCTCCCTCTCCGCCTCTCCCCCGCCTCTCCCCCACCCCAAACTTGCCCCCAACCCCCATCCCGCGGATAATACCCCTATGAAAAATACAAAACCCTTACCACCAAACCTCCAACAACAAATCGATACCACCCCCGCCACCACTGACGCCCACACCAAATACCAACAACTCCAATCAAGCTGGGACATCACCGAACCCACCCTCGTCAGCCACACCCCCCTCCTCGGCCCCCTCATCACCCGCTTCCGCCAAGTCTGGCTCAACATCGCCACCCGCTGGTACCTCCAAGCCCTCCGCCAACAACAAATCGAATTCAATAGCCTCACCGTCCAACAAATTAACCACCACCACCACCAACTCAACCAACACCAAGACCACCTCAAACACGCCCTCGACTGGCTCGTCACCCAATCCCAACACAACCATGACCACACCCACGACCTCGCCCAAATCCGCCTTCAACTCCGCAACCTCAACCAACGCCTCGACCACCTCGAATCCCTCATCGACCAACACCAAGCCGATAAATCATGACCCTCAACCTCGCCTACGTCAGCCCCCTACCCCCCGCCACCACCGGCATCGCCGACTACAGTGCCGACCTCATCCCCCACCTCGCCACCCACACCAACCTCACCCTCATCACCAACCCCCAGCTCCCACCCACCCTGTCATTTCGAGCGCCGTTCAATCCGCTTGACACACAAACAACCTCACCTTTAAAACAAGAATTGAACGAAGTCGAGAAATCTACCATCCCCCAAATCCCCATCGACCACTACCCCAACCACCACCAAAAATTCGACCTCACCCTCTACCAAATGGGCAACAGTCTCCACCACCAATTTATGTACCCTTACCTCCTCCGCTACCCCGGCGTCATCATGCTCCACGACTACATCCTCCACCACTTCATCCACGCCCTCAACCACACCCCCAACTCCCCCACCCCCTACGCCCAAACCCTCGGCCACGCCCACGGCCGTCCCGGCCTCACCCTCGCCAACCAAATCCTCAACCAACAAAGCTCACCCCCCTGGTTCGACCTTCCCCTCAACCAACACCTCATCGACACCAGCCTCGCCCTCCTCACCCACAGCCACTACACCGCCAACCTCCTCCGCGCCCACCGCCCCGACCGCCCCATCCATGTCATCCCCCAACTCATGTCTCCCACCGACGCCCCCCACCTCCGCGCCAAACTCCCCTGGCCCGTTGACGCCACTATCATCGCCAGCGCCGGCCAAGTCACCCGCAACAAACAACTCGACCGCGCCCTCCGCGCCTTCGCCCGCCTCCGCCCACAACACCCCAACCTCTACTATTTAATCATCGGTGCCCCCAACCCCCAAGAATTTGACCTCGATCCCCTCCTCACCGAACTGAAAATCCACGACGCCGTCCATCTCACCGGCTACGTCCCCGACCTCAACACCTTCATCCGCTGGTTCCACACCGCCGACATCATCGTTAACCTCCGCTACCCCACCGCTGGCGAAACCTCCGCCACCGCCCTCCGCGCCCTCGCCGCCGCCCGCCCCCTCATCGTCTACGACCACGGCTGGTACAGCGAACTCCCCGCCACCACCACCCTCAAAATCCCCCCCCAAGATGACGAAGCCCTCTACCAAGCCCTCCACACCCTCGTCACCAACCCCCAACAACGCCGCGCCCTCGGCCGCGCCGGCCAAACCCACATCCACAACCACCACCAACCCGCCACCATCGCCCACCAATACACCACCACCCTCACCACCCTCTACCACCACCTCACCACCCCAACGTAACGGCGAGGCATTCGGCGCCTACCCCCCCCAAAAACTTCAAACCACCTCTCGCCGAATAGCTTGCCCTGAGCTTGTCGAACGGGCCTCGCTCCCATCATCTCCCAACCTATACACCCTCCCCTCGGCCCCCCGCCCCTTCCCTCCCCATCCCCCCGCCCCCGCTCAGCCATAACGTAACGGCGTGGCATCCGGCGCCTACCATTCCTAAAAACGCCATACCCTCTCTCGCCGGATGCCTCGCTCCCCTAACATCACCTCTCTTATCATACCCCCTCGGCCTCCCCCCCTCCTACCCCCAATACCCCATCACCCCCACCACCACCCGCATACACACCATATACAAATCAACCGCCAACAACGACCCCCCAAAAAACCACATCCCCGCCCCAATCCGCAACGGCACTGACCGCCACCAAGCCGGCTTTACCACCTCTAAAACCGCCACCTCAGGTGTATTCGGATGATGATATACCCCAACCATCGCTCCTTCACGATATGGTGCCAATCGTTTATCAACCTTTCGCCAAGAATTCGATTTAGGCCGAGGCATCAAACTCAACTCCTTCGTTTTATACACATTCCCGTCAACCTTATACTCAACTTCGATATTAGGCGTATGCTTAAAACCATACGCATCCCTCACCTGCTCAAGCTCCGATAGAATCACCTTACCTTCCACTTGCGGCCAATCCTCACTATCTTCCATCCACTCCCATACCTCCCACCCCTCCCGAATGAAAAAGCACCCACCCAACACAAAACCAATCCCCAACAAACCCAAAGCCGATATCAACCACCACAATCCCACCCCCACTATCCCCACTAATACCCAAAACTCACCCTGCCGCCACCACCGCGACATATCAAACACAATCTGCCGCGTCAAAATCGCCCACAAAGAACCAACCACCACCACCCAACAACCTAATAACAACATAATTCTAATAATCATAACGACCTCACATTACCAAACCAGCTAAATTGCTGAATACTCTAATACCAAAACTTAACACATCCAAAACGATCAACCCTATCCCCAAAATCAACCATCCCCAACCCCAAGAAAATTGCAAATTGCCCTCTGGTAAACGAACACCAGGTTCCAATACGGCCACACTCGGCTCATCTGGCTTATAATAAACCTCCACTTCACTCCCCTGCGGATATTTAGTAATCAATCTCTGCTCAACTTGCCTAAACAACCACTCCCGTCGCCCAAAACAAATAGTCGAGCCTTCATGCCTAACCCCCTCAACTTCATACTCATACCGTACCACAGCCTGATAAAACCGATGATTAGGCGCCTTTTCATACCGCCCCCGCGACGCCACAATAGTCCCCTCCGCCCTCGGCCACCCCTCACTCGCCCGCCCCAAAACAAACGCCCCCCAACCACGCTTCACCCAAACCATCCCCGCCACAACGACGATCACCCCAAAATACGACAGCGAACTCAAAAACAACAACATAAACCCTACCACCAACACGCCCCCCACCACCTTTAATCTCTGTCTATAACCCAAATCACCCACCAAATCTCGTGGCCGCCCAAACAACACAAAAATCACCGCCAACATCACCAACACCATCACAAACGGGCTTTTAAGCATAACCATAATATATTCATGCTCACCCAATAACATCTCTAAAGACATACCAATCTCCTAAAACAATGCCACCAATTCATTAATCCGCTCTGTCACATAAATAACCGTAATCATTCCCATAAGACCTGTCCCCACCAGCCCCATAATAAACGCTATATAAGTCCCTGGCTTCCCTAAACTCATCTCCAAAGCCGCCACCTCCGGCGCTTCAGGGTCATAATAAACATCCACCTCCGCCCCCACCGGATACTTCGCCACCGCTAACCTTTCCCGCCACGCAAATCCATTCGGCCGTCCAAAATAAATCCGCCCCCCCTCATATGTCTCCCCCATCACTTCATAAACATACTTGATTTTCGAGTGGTAAACCAAACCAGAATCCCCACTGCTATTACTACGCTTACGAATCACCTTCGATTTCACCACCTGCCCCCTTGCCAGCGGCCAATCACGCATCGCCACCGCCAACATAATACTATCCCAACCTAATTTACTAAACGCAATACTCCCCATCAACAACAACACACACGCCAAACCAATCATATCTGTCACCACAAATGTAACCGTCCCCACCACAATCGCTATAACCCACCCCAACTTCTGCCACATATCTAAATGACCAAACGTCCCCCTCGGCCACCCCACCAACACCAAAGCAATCATCAACAACCCCAAACCACCTAAAACAGGCACCTTCAATACCATCAACGCCAACGGTCCACTCAATGAAATACTTACATCCATAATAAATTAACCTCAATTCCTCTAAAAAATTAATTTCTATCTATTATAGACGTAAA
>DATHYN010000313.1:0-1560 GCA_035459145.1 Anaerolineae bacterium
TCACTGCTCTGATTGGCATACAAGAGTATTTCATTGAACCCCCAGGTGGTCGTCACTGCACCGCTGGCATCAACAAACTCAATGGCCTCCAATATGGGGTTGGCAGCAGGGTTAGAAACCTGGGGAAAATAATTGCTGACAATAAACTTATCGGAGGAATTCAGCCTACTTTCCAGAATCAAGTCGCCATCACTGTTGGTTTTTATCGTCAAATCAGACCCTGTCAAACCGGGCCCGATAACCAGCTTATCAACATCCCCTGCACTTCCGGAGAGCGCCTCCCAGACATCAACGCCATCACCGGCATTGAAATAAAGAATCTCATTACCACTGCCCCCATATAACGTATCGTTACCCTTGCCTCCCGTCAGCTCATTGTTGCCCAAACCGGCATAAAGCTGGTCATTACCAGCACCTCCAAAAATTTGATCGTCACCGTCCCCGCCGCTCAATACGTCGTTGGCAGAACTGCCTACAATCACATCATTGCCACCCCGGCCATCTAGCGTGACCGCCAACGTGCCGCCACTCAAATTATCATCGCCAGAGGTGCCGAGAAAATCACCCCCATAGGTGGTTGCAAAAAAACTGACAAAGTCACCCATCTGATAAGTTTGCCCACCCACCGCAATGGTAGAAGCCTGTTCAAATGTGTCATTGAGCAAAAAGGCACCACCATCCCACACCTTGGTATCAACCGGCTCACCGTTAACATTGATGGTCTCGATATGGTAGCTGGTGTAAATGTTTGTCCGATTGGAGGCAGATTGATCAAGGTACACATTGGAAAACGAGTAATTATTCGACAGGATAAAGGTGCTGTTACCCTCCGTATCTTCTATCGTATCTACTTGTGCATCGCCCGAAATGACATAGGTATCGTTTCCCTCACCTCCAGCAAGGTAATCAGCTCCGGTGCCACCAGCCAACACATCATGGCCGCTGCCGCCATGCAAAATGTCATCACCCGTTCCGCCTTCCAGGTAATCGTTCCCATCACCACCACTTAAGTAATCATTTCCAGCCCCGCCCAGCAGGCGGTCGTCGCCTTTTTCGCCAAACAGCTGGTCATCCTCTGTACCCCCATCCAATAAATCGCTTCCGGCACCGCCTACCAGTTGATCCCGTCCGGCACCGCCATAGAGCTGATCATCACCGTTATACATTTCATCTATTGGGATAACTCCGATACCGGCGACATCATCACCCCACAACAGGTCATCACCGGCTTCGCCGTGTAATACATCATTGCCACCATTTCCCGCCAACTGATCATTACCGTCGCCACCATAAACCGTGTCGTTACCATGGTCTTGACCATCTAACCACTCATCGTCCCCCCACAAATTATCATCACCGGTACCGCCACTGATAAAGTCGTCTCCACCATTCCCCAGAATAGTATCCGTACCCGCATCTCCATACAGAACATCATTGCCGTGCAAGGCGATAGGCAAGTCCCGATACCCCAAACCGATTGACTCATAGGCCACCGGATCAACGGTTGGGTCGGCGTATAGCATCCAGCTATAAAATGTCTGGTTATTGACCCTGTCCCCC
>DATHYN010000314.1:0-10052 GCA_035459145.1 Anaerolineae bacterium
TTTGTTGGTGTTGGGTTTGCCCTTTTTGTTATCAACGACATGGCGGGGGGAAGTGGCGGATACGTTATCAGCCTTGGGTTTAAGTTCTGGGGTTGGTTTGGCGGTGTGGGGGATGGGTTTGTTGGCCTTAGTGGCAGGTAAATATTTCATTTTGAATAAAGGGGTGAAGTGGGCGGCTACATTTAGTGTGATTGCTTTTGGTGGTTATACGATTTTGGTGTTAACGGCCGAAAATGGGATGGAAGTGGTGAGTGCGGGGATGTTGAATGGGGACACTGGCTTTTTGTTAACCGGCATGTTAGTGACTTTGTTTGTGGGGGGAATTGCGGCGGCGCGTGAAGCGAAGTTGGCGCAGTTGGGGATGAGTTATTTGTCGGTACCGATTCGGGCGGGGCATGAGGAAGCGGTGCGGGAGTTGTTGGCGGAGGTAAAAGCGAAGCCAAATGAGAATGGTTATTGGCAGTTGGGTCAAAGCCAATTGATTCATGATGCACGGTTGTGGGTGACGGATAAGCCGTCGTTGGCGATTGAAGTGGCGCATGGTGGGGATTTTGAGCAGTTGGTGGCCGAGTGGTTGACATTAGCACCAGAAATTGATGCGTTATTAGAGCATTGTCAAGATTATGCTGGTTCTAAAACGTTGCTGGCTTATTTACGTCAACATTTATTAAGTACAGACTTTAGTTATGTTGGTGTACCGGAAGTGACTTTGCGTCAATTGGAAGAACGGGCCGAATTGCGGGCTGGTTTGAAAGCATTGGTGGCGGGCAAGGAAGCGGATTTAGAGCATAGTTTGAATTTGTTATCAAGCTTTGTGCCGCGTCGGTCATGGATTGCGCAAGCGGCTGATTTATGGCATAAGGGGGAAGATTATGTGATTGGGGATGTGATGCGTGGCGGCGTTTTGCCGGTATTCCGCGGATTTGTGGGCATTGTGTCGAGTTGGGAGTTGGTTGATAAGTTGCCATTGGGGACAGCGGAGCAAGCAGTGGCGGCTAATGATGAGAGCGGTGGGGAAGCGGTAGCGGCGCCAGCTGGGAGTATGACGGTGGCGGTTCAATTGAAGCCACGTCATTCTTGGTTCTTGCGGCCTGGTTTGAAGGTGGCATCGCCGTTGTTGCAGATGAGTTGGGCGGATGGGGTTATGGATGATGATTATTCGTTGCACGCATTTAGCGCGGCGGTAGCGGAAGATGGGAACACATTGTGGTTGAATGCGATTTATCATGGTGATGAAGAGACGCATCGGCAACATATGCATAAAGCGTTTGGGTGGGTGCTTGATGCGGTTGGCCATCATGTGGCTGATTATCCGACGGCTGGTTTAGTTGACGCGGAAGCGTTGGGGAATTGGTTGGCGGCGCATCAAGTGGAGACAGATGTTCATTATCGGGCTTATGAAGCGAGTGAAATGCATCAGTTGGTGCAAGAGCGTGAGGTAATGGAGTTTGTGGAAACGCATTATGATGTGGAGAAAGTGAAAGAGTTGGTGTCTGTTTTGACGCAATAGATTGTTGGGGGGAGTGATGAGAGAGAGCGTGGCTGGGCCACGCTCTTTTTTTTGCTGAGGTTAAGGATGAGTGATACTGGTTTGAGAGAGGGGATTTTTCCGTATCAGGCGTTGTTGGCGGCGTTGTTGGCCGAGTCTGAGGCATTGCATCGGCATTTGTGTCCGCGGCAGGTGTTGGGGGCGCGGCTGGGGTTGTATGGGGTGGGGTTGTTGGGTTTGGCTGAGGGGGGTGAGCGTTATTGGAACAAGGGGAAGCGGTTATTAACTTTTGTAGAGATGGATGGGTGTGGGGCGGATGGGGTGTCGGTGGCGACGAATTGTTGGGTGGGGCGGCGGACGTTGAAGGTGGTGGATTATGGGAAGATGGCGATTACGGTGGTGGATACGAAGGCGGAGGTGGCGTGGCGGGTGTGGCCGAGGGGGGATGTGCGGGAGCGGGCGGAGGTGTGGGCCGAGGGGGCGCAGAGTCGGTGGCATGCGTATCGGGAGGGGTATCGGGTGATGCCGGATAGTGAGTTGTTGCAGGCGGAGCGGGTGGTGTTGGGGCAGTCGGTGGCGGCGATTGTGAGCCGAGCGGGGGTGCGGGTGGTGTGTGAGGGGTGTGGGGAGGAGGTGATGAATGAGCGGGAGGTGGTGGTTGAGGGGCGGGTGTTGTGTCAGGGGTGTGGTGGGGGCGGGTATTATCGGGAGTTTAGTTTAGTTTGAGTTAAGGGGTGGTTTGATTAGGTTTGGTGGATTTTGACGCGGATTTTGGGGATTGGACGGATTTTTTTAGTTGGTGTGGTGAGGGGAGGTGTTATCGAGGGTGTCGTCGCCCAAGGTTGAAACCGTTGGGCTAGTGGAGACGCACCGTGAACGGTGCTGGTGGTTGATTAATGAATTTCACAAAAAGATTTACAAAAAGATTTGCATCAGGTATAAAAATAGGTCTTGTTGGCCATTTTGCTTATTGTTATGAACATTTACTTGGTGATATTTTTGATTTGATAGAAGATAAAGCGAACAATCTAGCTGGAGGGCAAGTTGGCAAAGGTGATGCCAAACCTGAACGCATTGCTCTTTCTACCCACCCATTAGATGATATTCACCGTTTATATTATGCTTTGGAGACATTGCGGGAAAGAATAGCGTTTGAATAAGTCATTATTGTGCCAATAAAATCTAGTCCGGTGGGTTGTTGTTGAAGTTGGAAGGCGAGGGTCATTAAGTCATCTAGTTCGTGGCGTAGGTGGGGATTGAAGATGGCGCGGAGAATGGCGAGGATGACACGAAAATAATGGTCCTTTCACCTTGAGGTGCATAATAAACATATTACTTACTCAACGCTTGTCAGAACGTTTTGACGATATGGAAAGGGAAGATTGGTAAAAATAAAATGATCTTAGTCTGACACATTAGCTTAGTGGTATAGCTGATGATTGGTTCTGGAGATGTTATTATTCGATTAGAGAGAGTTGATGATGAGTAGATGATAGGGGGTGGTCGTGGTCAGAGCGGGTGATGCGGGAGCAGGAGGGTTGTGGTACAATTTGTTTTTGTTTTATTGAATAATTAATTGAAATGTAGTGGTAAGGGATAAGTTAATGGCTAAGCATGTATATATTGAGAATATCGCGGAATATGATGGGGAAGAGGTGACGTTAAAGGGGTGGGTGTATCAACGGACGGGGAAGGGGAAGTTGCAGTTTATTCGCTTGCGTGATGGGTCGGGGATTATTCAATGTGTGGCTTTCCGGCCGGATTTGGGTGATGATGTTTTTACGGAGATTAAGGGGTTGGGGCAGGAGTCATCGGTGATTATTACGGGGACGGTGCGGGCGGATGAGCGGGCACCGGGGGTGCCTGGGGGGTATGAAGTGGGGGTGAAGCAGATTGAGATTTTGCAGAATGTGTCGGAGTATCCGATTACGCCGAAGGAGCATGGGATTGAGTTTTTGATGGATAATCGTCATTTGTGGTTGCGGTCGAGCAAAGAGTGGGCGATTATGCGGGTTCGGTCGACGATTAAGCGGGCGATTATTGATTTCTTGGATGATCGTGGTTTTTTGAATTTGGATACGCCGATTATTACGCCCTCGGCGGCCGAGGGGACGAGCAATTTATTTGAAGTGGGGTATTTTGAGGATACGGCGTATTTGGCGCAGACGGGGCAGCTGTATAATGAGGCGAATATTATGTCGGCGGGGCGCGTTTATTGCTTTGGGCCAACATTTCGGGCGGAGAAATCGAAGACGCGGCGTCATTTGACGGAGTTTTGGATGGTGGAGCCGGAGATGGCTTTTTTCGATCTTGATGATTTGATGACGTTTGAAGAAGAGTTTGTGGCGTATATTGTGCAAACTGTGTTAGCGAAACGGCGGCCGGAATTGGATTTATTGGAACGTGATTTGACTGCTTTGGAGAAAGTAAGTGGTTCATTCCCGCGGATTAGTTATGATGAAGCGATTGAGCGGTTGCATAAGTTGCGGGAAGAGACGGATGATCCGGAGTTGAAGGAGTTGTTGGCGATTGAATGGGGCGAGGATTTTGGCTCGCCGCATGAGACGGAGCTGACCAAACAGTTTGAGAAACCGGTGTTTGTTTATGGGTATCCATCAGCGGTGAAAGCGTTTTATATGGAGCCATGGCCGGATCGTCCGGAAGTGTGTAAGAGTGTTGATTTGTTAGCGCCAGAAGGGTATGGGGAGATTATTGGTGGTAGTGAGCGGATGAGTGACCCTGAGTTGTTGGTGGAGGCGATTAAGCGGCATGAGTTGCCGTTGGAAAATTACCAATGGTATATTGAGTTGCGTCAGTTTGGGAGTGTGCCGCATAGTGGGTTTGGTTTGGGTTTAGAGCGGACCGTGGCTTGGATTTGTGGTTTGGACCATATCCGGCAGACGATTCCGTTCCCGCGGACATTAAATCGGATGAATCCGTAGTAGATTTGGGGGGGAGTTAAGGGGTAAATGAAGCAATATGGAAATTGGATTTGCATTTTAAGTTGATTTCTGTTATTATTATAAGTGGCTCCCCCCCCAAGAGGGTATCTTATTAGCGCCCGCTTTTGAGATACCCTCACTTTTTTTATTACCCTAGATGGTAAAGTTGAATTTTAGGGAAGGCGGACAGCATTTTTGAAAATGTTGTCCGCCTTTTTTGTTTTTGGGGTGATTATTGGAGGTTATGAGTTGGTTTGAGTAGGTTTGGTGGGGTTTGACGCGGATTTTGGGGATTGGGCGGATTTTTTGGTGTTGGTGAAGTGGGGGGGGGGGTCGTCCGCGTCCCGCACAGGTGTGAACACGCCGTGCTAGAATTGACGCCCGGTGAACCGGGCTGGGGTTGGGTGGGGGTAAGGTTGGGGGTAAGTAGCAGTTGACATAAATTTGGCACTCGTATCGTGAACGCATCGGGCTAGTTGGGACGCCTCCTCGAAGGAGGCTTGGAAGCTGATTTAGCGGGGAAATATTATTGGGGAAAGGTGGGGGGATGGTATACAATATTGGTGGAGGATGGATTATTATGCGTAAGCGTGTTTGGCAGGATTGGCGACGGATTGGGCAATGGATAGTGGGGTTGAGTGGTTTGGGGGCGTTGTTTAGTTATGCCACGGTGGATAATCCGGGGTGGGATGAGTTAGTGAATGGGGGTGTGGATACGGCGTTGGTGGTGGGGTTGGCGGGAGTGTATACTTTTTTTGTGGCGAATGGGTCGGGGCGGGCGTTTTTCCGGCGATTTACGTTTTCGACGACGGTGGTATGGCACGCTTGTGCTTATTTGTTGTTGTTTATGGTGGGGCGGATGATGGGGTATGGGGTGACGGGGCGGCCTTTGCATGAGTTTTTTGAAGGGAACTTTTTGGCATCGGTGTTGTTTGCGTTTGTGATTTGTTTGGTTATTAATTTCTTGTTGCAGGTGAATCGGTTGGTAGGGCATAATGTTTTGGTTCATTTTGTGACGGGGACGTATCATACACCGCATGAGGAAGAGCGCATCTTTTTGTTTTTGGATTTGGTTAATTCGACGGCGATAGCGGAGCAGTTGGAGAATAAACAGTTTCATATTTTGCTGAATCAGTTTTTCTATGATTTGACGGAGGCGGTGTTGGAGACGGAGGGGACGATTTATAAATATGTGGGGGATGAGATTATTGTGTCGTGGCCGTGGGCGGTGGGGAAGCGGGAGGGGAACTGTGTGCGATGTGTGTTATTGATGATGGCGCGGTTGGCTGAGCGTGCGGGGTGGTATGAAGAGAAGTTTGGGTTGGTGCCACAGTTTCGGGCGGGAGTGCATGGGGGGACGGTGATTGCGGGGGAGATTGGGGATGTGAAGCAGGAGATCGCGTATTTGGGAGATGTGTTGAATACGACGGCGCGGATTATGGGATATTGTAAAGAGGCGGGGGTGTCGTGGTTGGTATCGGAGGAGGTGCGGGCGTTGGTGGCGGGGGAAGTGGAGATGGTGTGGGAGGATAAGGGGGTGTTTCGGCCGCGGGGGAAGGTCCAGGAGGTAGGGGTGTGGGCGTTACGGGCAAAGGGGGAGGGATGAGTGTGTTGATGAGTTTGGTACCGGGAGTACTGTTGCCGGTGCAGGGGTGGCAGTGGGCGACGTGGCGGGGGGTGGGGCCGAGCCCTCGGCCACCCACCACCCCCGTCGATTGGCCCGATATCCGACGTCGGTATGAGCAAGCGTGCCAAGGACGTTCACCGGCGTGGCGTTGGTCGCGGGCGAGCTTGCAAGTGGGGATGGGGCGGGAAGAGGCGCATTTTTGGTTGACGGTGATGAATCGGCATCATCATTGGCGGATGGAAGGGGCGTGGATGGCGGGATTTACGGGGGAGTTGACGGCTGAGGAGCGGGAACGGTTGCTGCCGAGTGCGTCGCGGCGGGTAAGTGCGGAGTGGATGATACCGTTAGCCTGTTTGTATGATAGTGAAACATTGATGCGAGTGAGTTTGACGAAGGGGTGGTGGGGGGTGGCGTTGGCGGTTGGGTGGCGGCGGTATGTGTGGCCTTATTTGGGAGAGACGGAGCGGGCCGTGGTGACGGCGTTGGTGCGGGCGGAGATGATGGGGACGAGTTGGCCGGAGCCGCAGGAGCGGTTGCCGGCGGTTTTTTTGTTGGCGGGGATGGTAGGTTTGGGAGAGATGTTGGCGGAGGTGGTGGCGCGGTGGCCGGCGGATATGTTTGGGCGGTATCCGCAGAGGCGACGAGAGTGGGGGCAGAGGCCGCAAGAGATTTTGTTAGGGTTGGGGAGTGGGGAGCGGGTGGTGGCGGAGCGGGAGCGGTTGAAGTTGCCGTTGCGCTCGGCCGAGCAGGTGCAAGGATGGTTGGCGCACACCGGTTTGGATGGGTTTGAGGTGGTGCGGTGGAGTGTGGCGACAGCGGAAGCGCGTTTGGGGATGGAGATGTTGGCGACGTGGCAAGCGGCGGTGACGGCGGAGGAGGCGTTGGCGGCGGAGATGGGGGTGTTGAGTGAGAAAGCGGGAGGGGGGGGCGAGAGGGCGGCTGCGTGGCGTGCAGCGCGGGGATTGGAACGGTTTGTGGTGGGGAAGAAGGGAGGGGAAGCGGATTTGTTGGCGGGGTGGTTGGGAAAAGCGTATTTGGTGGAGATGAATGAGGCGGAAGTGGCGGGGCAGTTGCATAAGCAGATTCGGCGGTGGGGGGCGGGTGGGGAGCGGTGGGGGGTGAGGGCGGGATTGGATTATTTGGGGAAGATGGAGACGGCGTTAGCGGGGTTGGCGTTGTATCAGTTGGCGTATTGTTGGGGAGAAGGTGTGTATCGTGGGTGGGCACGGGAGGTGTTGCGGGCGAGTGGGTGGTGGCGGGGGGAGGTGATGGGGAGTTTTGGGGGGTGGGTGTTAGCGGCCGAGGCGGAGTTGAGAAGGTTGGGGGCAAAAGAAGGGACAAAATTATGGGAGGTGGTGAGGCGTCAGGGGCGGATGGTGGCTGAGGTGATTGGTGATTGGGGGCTGGCGTGGGATTGGCGGTGGCCGGTGGCGGTGGTGAATGAGTTGGTGGCCGAGTCTGCATTGTGGCGGGAATGGATGGCGGGGACGGTGTGGGTGGGTTATGACGCCGAAGGAGAGCTGGTGGATTACCTGTTGATGATGGCTGGTGATGGTGGTCGCGTGTGGCATGGTGCTGACGGGCCTCATTTTAAAAAAATTGTAGAGTTTGGTTGGTGGCAGGCGTGGCTGGGGGATGAATTGCCGTGGTCGGCGTTGTTGTGGGAGGCGGGCGTGGTGCCATTGGTGGCGCAGGGGGATCGGTTGGTGTATCGGGGGGATTTGGAGGTGATGAAGGGGTGGCGGGTGTGGCCGGCGCGGGTGTTGGCGGAGGGGTATCGGCGGGATTGGGAGCAGGTTTATGTGTATGGGGCGTTGTCGTATCGGCGGTATTGGCCGCGGGCGGGGGTGACGGCGGTGGTGCGGTTGCGGGAGTTGGTAGGGGAGGGGGTGTGGGAGGTTGGTGATTGTGTTTTGGCGGCGGGGGCGTTGTCGTTGGGGGCGGAGGGTGAGCGGATGGTGGGGGGGGAGGCGCGGGTGGTGAGTGAAGTGTGGCGGGATTGGGCTGGTTGGCGTGTTTCTGTTTTTAGTGAGGAGTGGATGTGATGAGTGAGATAGAGATGGTACAACGGCCGTTGCCAGAGCAACGGTATGGGGCGGAATTAGCGCAGTTGCGGGAGGAAGATGCGGGGTTGGCGCGGCCGCCGGGATGGCAGTTGACACCGCGGTCGGTGTTGGCGTTTGTGTTGGGGGATGAGGGGCGGGGAATTGCGCCGAAGTTTGTGGGGTCGCGGCGGTTTGTGGAGCGGTGTGTGGTGGCGTTGGCGACGCAGCGGGGGTTGATGTTGATTGGGGAGCCGGGGACGGCGAAGAGTTATTTGAGTGAGTTGTTGGCGGCGGGGATTAGTGGGGATTCGACGTTGACGATTCAGGGGAGTGCGGGGACGACGGAGGATACGATTAAGTATAGTTGGAATTATGCGTTGTTGTTGGCGGAGGGGGCGACGGAGCGGAGTTTGGTGGCGGCGCCGTTGTATTTGGGGATGGAGAAGGGGCAGATTGTGCGCTTTGAGGAGATTACGCGATGTCCGTTGGAGATTCAGGATACGTTGTTATCGGTGTTGAGTGAGCGGGCGATGGTGATTCCGGAGTTTAGTGGGTCGAAGCGGATGTTGTTGGCGCAGGCGGGATTTAATGTGATTGCGACGGCGAATACGCGGGATCGGGGGGTGAATGAGATGAGTGCGGCGTTGAAGCGGCGGTTTAATTTTGAGACGGTGCAGCCGATTCCGGATTGGGAGGCGGAGAAGCGGTTGATTGAGCGGGAGACGGCGGGTTTGTTGGCGGCGGCGGGGATTCCGTTGCGGTTATCGGGGGATATTACGTCGTTGTTGGTGGCGACGTTTCAGGCGTTGCGGACGGGGCGGACGGCGGGGGGGCGGACGGTGGAGCGGGTGAGTACGGTGATGAGTACGGCCGAGGCGGTGGCGGTGGGATATGCGGCTGGGGTTCATGCGTATTATTATGATGATGAGCAGGCGGTGCGGCCGGCTCATTTGGTGCAGAGTTTGTTGGGGTCGGCGTTGAAGGATAGTGATGGTGATCGGGCGATTTTGGGGCGTTATTTTGAGGAGGTGGTGAAGCGGGAGCGTGATGGGTTGTGGCCGGCGTATTACGCGGGGTACGTGGAGATGGAGCGTGATGGTTGATTTAGAGCGGGTGACGTTGTTTCCGATTCGGCATCATAGCCCGGCGGGCGCGCGGGCGGTGCGGGATTATATTGTAGGGCGGCGGCCGGCGGCGGTGTTGATTGAGGCACCGGCTGATTTTGAGCCGTATTTGGGGGAGTTGCGACGGCCGCATCGGTTGCCGATTGCGATTTATAGTTATGTGCAACGGGAAAATGGTGAGCGGTTGAATGCGTTTTTTCCGTTGTGTGTGTATTCGCCGGAGTGGCAGGCGTTGTTGGCGGCCGAGGTGGTGGGGTGTGAGGTGGGTTTGATTGATATGCCGTGGCGGCAGCAGGTGGGGATTGAGTTGGGCCGGGAAGAAGAGGAGGCGGGGTTTGGGGAAGAGATGTGGCCGTATTTGGAACGGTTGGGAAAGGAGATGGGGGTGGAGACGCAGGATGATTTGTGGGATCGGTTGTTTGAGATTGAGCCGGATTTGGGGGCCGAGGCATATTTGGAGCGGGCGAAGATGTTTTTTGGGCATGTGCGGGCGACGGGGAATTATATACGGCGTTTGGATCGGGCGCGGGAGGGGTTTATGGCGGAGCGGATTAGGGAGATGGTGGCGCGGGTGGCGGGGGAGGTGGTGGTGGTTGTGGGTGGGTTGCATTGGAGTGGGTTGGTGGGTTTGTTAAAAGGAGAAGTTGAGGCGGAGGTGGTGGCGGATGATGGGGAAAGTTTGGTGGCGGGTGGGGTGACGTTGACGCCGTATAGTTATGAGCGGATGGATAGTGGTCGGGGGTATGGGTCGGGGGTGCCACAGCCGGGGTTTTATGATGGGGTGTGGCGGGCGCGGGCGAGGGGGGAGGGGGTGGTGCATGAGGG
>DATHYN010000315.1:0-3641 GCA_035459145.1 Anaerolineae bacterium
CCAAAAGGTTTTATCACTTTTTCTTGCCAATCACCTCTGCTAGGCGATTATATTTGTGTAAACACTATCTAGAAATTTACTTAAGGGATCTTCTCGGAAGGTTTATGAAAAGGTGGCATTTAGGCCGACCTTCGGGGAAGATTTCGATCTACTGAAATTCCCTGTGGTACCCATATCAACTTAAATAGTGGAATCGACTGAGGAGATTTCTCCATTCCACCATTCCCTCCAGCCGTTCGCAATGGATAATCATACTAGAGACGGGAATGCCTCCAGTCGAAATGACGAGGGGATGGTGTGTGGTCGTCGTGAATGGCATATTCTGAGGCGGGTGCGGTTGCCGTTGTAGCGGTATTCAGCGACCGTTTCATAACTATTTGTCTTCTACCGCTTCTCTTGTTTGCACCCTTTTTTGATGATAATAATCTAATGATTGATATCCTTCCCATGATAACCAAATCATATTAAAGGTTTGTCTTTATTTCATTTGAGTCATTATTCGAGAATACTCTTCCCTAACCTGCTTTAATATTTCTAGCATCTCATCCAAAAGTTCCGAAACATCATCTTCAGGTTCATTCTCCTGTTTAAGATATTGAAGATAATCAATCTGGCTAGCCCTAACCCGCGACTCTATTTGCTGACTTAAATCAATATAAGTGGGATAAAAACGTTTGATAACATATTCCGTGACTAGTGTGCTAGAAACTTCAGCCAATGCTGGCGTTTGTGTATAACTAGCTTGAAACTCATCGGCGCTCGCTAAATATAGCTTAATGGTTAAATCTTCTTCTGTGGCCTTAAGGCGAATAGCATAATTCATATTAGAAAAAAATCTTCTTTCAGCCTTATGATTATCAAAAAAACTCATCTTCGTGCCCTTGTAAAAGCAGTTTGCGCTCTTGTTTTGTTATTGTAGTCATTATCGTATTGCTATTCTCATTATTTAGCAAATAGATACGACTATGTTTTGGTTTTGGTCAAGAGTGATTTTGTTTAGGGAGAAGATGGTCAAGGCTTTGCTTAGGGATGGTTGGGGATTTTTGGGGGTTATGTGGGTTGAATAACTTAAATAACCTGAGTTCGATAATGAATTAGACCTATGGATGAGTTGGTTAAGTGAGGAGGGGGGAATTGTCGAACTCAGGTTAAATAGCGTGTAACCGAAAGAATCTAGAGTGGGAAGTTCCTCATGCTGTTAGGTTAGAAGTGGATCCCCGCTTTCGCGAGGATGACAGCCCTGATCGGGCTGTAAATGGTTGTTGACATAAGAAAAACGGACAGTATCTGCGCGGGAATGACAGCGTTTTGGGTTGTTTGTGTTATGAATTAAATCAGGATGGGGTCTTGGTAGCGTTGATTGAGGCGGATGGGGGTTTGGAGGTCGGTGGGGGTGGCGGCTTGGTGGGTGTTGAGGGCGCTGATGGCGGGGTAGGCGGTGAGGTCGAGTTGGAGGGGGGTGATGGAAACGTAGCCATTGGTGATGGCACCGATATCGGTGCCTTTGTCGGGGATGCCGGTGGGGGTGTCGCCATCGATCCAGTAGTAGGGGCGGCCGCGGGGGTCGGTCCGTTTTTCGAGGCGGTCGCGGTAGACACGGAGGCCTTGGCGGGTGTAGCGGATGCCTTGGATGTCGGCGAGGGGGAGGTTGGGGATGTTGACATTGAGGAGGATCCCTTTGGGGAGGTGGCTGTCGAGGGTTTGGCGGACGACGTGTTTGGCGATTTGGGCGGCGGGTTGGAAGTCGAGGATGTGTTCGTCGTGGCTATGGCCATTGAGGGAGAAGGCGATGCCGGGGGTGCCGAGGATGATGCTTTCCATGGTGGCGGTGACGGTGCCGGAGTAGGTGACGTCGTGGCCGAGGTTGGGGGCGGGGTTGATGCCGGCGATGACGAGGTCGACTGGTTGGGGGAGGAGGCCCATGAGGGCGAGGGCGACGCAGTCGGAGGGGGCGCCATCGGTGGCGAGGGCGGCGGTGCCGTCGGCGAGGGTGACGTTGTTGACGCGGAGGGGGCGGTCGAGGGTTTTGACGTGGCCGCGGCCGGACCAGTTGCGGTCGGGGGCGACGATGCTGATGCGGCCGAAGGGGCGCATCGCTTGGGCGAGAGCGAGAAGGCCGGGGGCGTGAACGCCGTCATCGTTGGTGATTAGGATATGCATAGTAAAACTCCAGTTGTTTTAGTCGGAAAAAAAGGTGGTTTTAGGGGGTGTTTTATGAAAGGGGATGTCGTTTTTTAGATAAGAGAAGCGGGTGTTTGGTTGGAAGTCTGGCGATTTAACAAATCGCGCCACCGCCAGTGTGGGCAGTGAAATGTTAAAAAACGACAGTCCGGGGGGGGTGTTTGGTGAAATGAGTTAGTGGGGAGGTTGTAAAAGGGCGGACTGGTTTTGATGGTGTTGTTATAATGGGTAGTATAGCAAGTTGGTGTTAACATTTGTTTAAGGGGGTGTTAGGTTTTAGCTAAGGATGGTCATGCGTTTGTTAATAATGTATACCTGAGTTTGATAATGAACTAGACCTGTGGATGAAGTTGGTTAATGTGTTGTTATGGTAGATTTCTCGACTTCGTTCAATCCTTGATTGATGGGTAAGGCTTGTCGAGGGTGGGGCGGATTGAACTGCGCTCGAAATGACGTTGGGAGGAGGGGGAATTGTCAAACTCAGGCTAATGTAACGTGAGTTTGATAATTGATTAAGCCTGTGGCTAGAGTGGTTAATGTGTTGGTAGAGCAGATTTCTCGACTTCGTTCGGCCCTTTTGTCTGGAGGAAGGTGTTGGTGGGGTAGGGCGGGCTGTCACTACGCTCGAAATGACGTTTTGAAGAGCGCAGTGAATTATCGAACTCAGGTTAATGTAGGTTAATTACGGGCGATTTGGATGAGGGAAAAGGTAAGGGGGGTGAAAGATGTGTTAGGGCAGGTTTTGGCTCGGTATGGTAGAGAGTGGTAGGTTTAAGGTAAAGGAAAGGAGTAAGAGATGATTTTAGTGAGTGGTGCGGCAGGTAAGACGGGGCAGGCGGTGGTGGGGGCGTTGGTGGCGCGGGGGGCGCGGGTGCGGGGGTTGGTGCGGCGGGCGGAGCAAGAGAGTGTGGTGCGTAAGGCGGGGGGTGCCGAGGTGGTGGTGGGGGATATGTTGGCTGGGGAGGCGTGGGAGCGGGGGGTGGCGGGGACAACGGCCGTTTACCACATCCCCCCCAATATGCATCCCGACGAACTCAAAATTGGTCAGTTGGCGATTGCGGCGGCGGGAGCGGCTAAGGTTCGTTGTTTTGGGTATCATTCGGTGTTGTGGCCGCAGACGGAAGCGATGCCCCATCATTGGCAGAAGTTGCGGGTGGAGGAGTTGTTGTTGCGGTCTGGTTTGGCGTATGTGATGGTGCAACCGTCGGCCTATATGCAAAATTTGGCGGCGATGCGGGCGCGGGTGGTGCAAGAGGGGGTGTTGGCGGCCCCGTATGGGGCGGAGTCGCGGTTGAGTTTGGTTGATTTGGGGGATGTGGCCGAGGTGGTGGCGCGGTTATTGGTGGATGAGGGGTTGTGGTATGGGAGTTATGGGTTGTGTGGAACGCGGGGGTTGAGTCAGCGGGAGGTGGCGGCCGAGTGGGGGGCGGTGTTGGGGCGGGTGGTGCGGGCCGAGCGGG
>DATHYN010000316.1:0-22448 GCA_035459145.1 Anaerolineae bacterium
CCCCCGCCCCCCCCCCCCCCCCCCCCCCCCCCCCCCCCCCCCCCCCCCCCCCCCCCCCCCCCCCCCCAGTGATGAGGCCGAGGAGGATGGCTATGATGATTGTGAGGCGGGAGTGATTGTTTATCATAAGAGAGTAATTATAGAGGAAGGGGGGAGTGGGGGCAATGGGTTTAGGGGTTTGTTTAGGGTTTTATAAGGGGGTGCGTCATTTTGTTCACTATTCTATTTTGAAGGGGAAGGGGTTGTTTTTTTGATGAGAGTGACTAAATTAGTCATGAAATGCTTTGAGTAAGTTACTAGATTAGCGGTGGTCGCCGTCACCACTGATGACGCCACGGTCGAGGCGGTCGAATAGTTTGGTTAGGTTGGCGGTGGCGATTTCGTCGAGGGTGAGGTCGAGTTCGGTGGCGATTTGGGCGAGGTACCAGAGGACGTCGCCGAGTTCATGCTTGAGGGCGTCGCGGTCGGCGTCGCTGATGTGGCCGTCTTTGTCGCGGAAGATTTTTTTGACTTTGCCGGCGAGTTCACCGGCTTCGTTGACGAGGCCGAGGGTGGGATAGACGATAGGGTGGTCGGTATGGACCAGTTGCCATGTTTTGCGGGATTGTTTTTGGTAGTTATTTAGATTATTCATAACAGTATTTTACTGTAAAGGGGGGAGTTAACCAATGCCAATCAGAGTTTATTACTTTTCTGAAAGAGGGCTGACCAAGAGTGAGTTGAAAATGTAACGATTTGATGGATGCACTGTTTAGAGACAATGGAGAATTGGGGTAGTGATGGTATACTTGGCTTGAATTATAGGTGTAAGATGAACTGCTTTTAGTTTGAACGGATGAGGAGACAGCGTTATGTCAATGCGTGAGGAGTTGATACAAGCGATGACGGTTTTGGAGGAGCAAAGAGGGGTTTTGGGAGATTTGGTTATTAATCATGCGTTAAACGGTTTGCAGGTACAGCTAGATGCTTTGGGAGGTGATGTTGGTGATGGGCGACGGGCACGTAAGCAAGCGACGATTTTGTTTGCGGATGTGTCTGGTTTTACGGCGATGAGCGAGACGATGGATGCGGAGGATGTGGGGGATACGATGAATGCGTTGTGGGAGCGGGTTGATCAAGCTATTGTGGCTCATTATGGGTGGATTGATAAGCATATTGGGGATGCGGTGATGGCGATTTGGGGGGCGGAAAAGGTGCGAGAGAATGATGCGGAGCAAGCGGTACGGGCGGGGTTGGCGATGCAAGCGGCGATTCGGGCATTCGCGATTGAGCGAGGAGTGCCGTTGCGGATGCGGATTGGGATAAATACGGGGATGGTGTTATTGGGTGAGGTGGGGACGACGGCGGAGTTTACGGCGATGGGGGATACGGTCAATGTGGCTAGCCGATTGGAGCATGCGGCGCCGGTGGGCGGGGTCTTGATTAGTGTGGCTACGTATGAGTTCGTGCGGGGGTTGTTTGAGGTTGAGGAGCAAGAGCCGTTAATGGTGAAAGGGAAATCATTGCCGTTGCAGACGTATGTGGTTAAGGGGATACGACCAGCATCGTTTCGGGTACGGTCGAAGCCGACGGGGGGAGGGATGACGCCAATGGTGGGACGGCAAGAGGAGCTGCGTTTATTGAAAGTGGGGGTGCGTCAAGCGATTCAGGAAAAGGGGGTGCAGATGATAACGGTTAGTGGGGAGGCGGGCTTGGGGAAGAGTCGGTTGTTAACGGCATTTGTGGATTGGTTGGATGAGAAGGGGTTTGAGTTAACCTATTGGAAGGGGCGGAGTCATGAGGATATGATGAAACGGCCGTTTCGCTTCCTCCAAGAACTACTTAAGTTTCAGTTCCAAATTCGGGAAAGTGATTCAGTAGCAACGGTGACAAACAAATTGGAGGCGGGGATGCAGGCGGTATTGGGTGAGGCTGAAACGCATATAGCGGAAGCACACGTTTTAGGGTATTGGGTTGGTTTTGATTTTAGTGAAAGCCCGCATGTGGTTGGTATTGTCAAGGATGCGAAACAGATTGAACAACGAGGTTGGCAAGCATTAGCCTCTTATTGGCGCGCTTTGGTTAAGCAACAGCCATTGATCCTGTTTTTGGAAGATGTTCATTGGGCTGATGAAGAATCATTAGCGATTATTGAACGTTTAGGCCGAGAGAAAGTGCGTGAAGGGGTCCTCATTGTGGCTAATACACGGCCTAATTTATACGAACGCGTACCTAATTGGGGATTGGGTCGTCCTTATCAACAAAAAGTGTCGTTGACGGCGTTGACTGAGACGGAAAATGAGCAGTTGGTGGCAACATTGTTATCTAATATGAAAAATGTGCCTGACAATTTACAGCAATTAATTAAGGAGCAATCACAGGGGAACCCATTTTATGTTGAGGAATTGGTCAAAATGTTGATTGATGAGCGGGTGATTCAGAAGGGGCTGATGGGGTGGACGGTTAATGAAGAACAGTTAGCGGTAGTGAGGGTACCCCATACATTGACAGGGATTTTGCAGGCTCGGATTGAGCGGTTGCCGGTGTCGGCGCGGCAGATATTACAAGAGGCGGCGGTGATGGGACGATTGTTTTGGGATGGGGCTATTGTTCATATGCAGATGCATACGGATGAGAAGGGGCGGGCGCGGGAGTTGGCATCTGTGGCGCCGATGGAGGTGATGGCCCACGCACAGGCGGGGATAGGGCAGTTAATGAAGCGGGAGATGGTGTTTAAGCGTGATGAGAGTGCGTTTGTAGAGACAGATGAATATCTGTTTAAGCATATTATTTTGCAGGGGGTTGTTTATAATAGTATTTTAAAGCGACCGCGACAGAGGTATCATAGTTTAGTGGCTGATTGGTTGATGGGTCAGGTGGGGGATCGGTTAGGGGAGTATGCGTTGGTGATTGGGGAGCATTTGGTGGCGGCCGGCCGCGGAGAGGAAGCGATTGATTTTTGGTTAAAAGCGCAGGAGGAGGCGTTTGGTCGAGGGCATTTTGGGCAGATTAAGGCGTTGATGGAACGAGCGTTGGCGGTGGCGGAGCAGACGCGGGTGGTAACGAAAAAAGGTGCTTTGTGGCAGGCGTTGGGGAATGCGTTGATCTTTTTGGGGGAGTATGATTTAGCGAAATCGAAATTGGAGGCGAGTTATGCTTGGGGAGAGATCCATGAAGATTTATTGATACAGACAGAAGCGATGCGTGATTTAGGTTTCTTGGCGCGGAATCGGGGGGATTATGCGGAGGCGCATCGGTATGCGGAAGCGGCGGTGACGCAGGCGAAGAAGTTAGGGGCGAAGGGGGTGATTTGTAGTACATTGTATCAGTTAGGTTGGTTGGCGGCGCGGGAGGGGCGGTATCAGGAGGCGGAGGTTTATTTTGGGGAGAGCGGGGAGGTGGCCGAGGAGATTGGGGAGTTGCGGCAGTTATCAAGTTGTTGGAATGGGTTGGGGTCGATTGCTAATATGCAGGATGATTTGATACAAGCGGAATGGTATTATCGGAAATCGTTACGAGTGCGGCGGCAATCAGGGGATAGGAAAGGGGTGGGGGTTGTTTTGGGCAATTTAGGGGATGTGGCGCGTAAACAGGCGCAGTATGAGGCGGCCCAAGTTTATATGGAAGAAGCGTTAAAGATTGCGCGTGATATTGGTTTTCCAATGGGGGAGGCGATTCAGATGAACAATTTAGGACATTTAGCGTTGGCGCAAGGAGATGTGGGGACGGCGGTAGGGTGGTATCGGGAGGCGGTGGGGTTGTCGTATAAGTTAGGGGTGGTGCCTTTAACGTTAGATGCATTGGCGGGTTGGGCGGGGGTTTGGGTGCGGATGGGGCGGGCGAAGAAGGCGGGGGAGTGGTTGGGATTGGTGCTGGGGCATGGGGCGGTGACCGGGGAGGGGCGGGCAACAGCGGTGGCGGTGCGGGAGCAGGTGGTGGCGAAGTTGGGGGAGGTGGAGATGGCGGCGGCGATGGCGCGGGGGCGGGGATTAGATTTGGCGAAATTGGTGGAGACGGTGGTTTAAAGTAAAAATTTTTCACTTTGTCATTCTGGTTCCCATTTTCATGGGGTGATTATCGTAGTTTATAAAGATTAGTGGTACACGTGTACCATTTTTTGCGTTGACATTTTAAATTTATAGATTTACCATATGCCCACAAATTTAAAATTATCGGTTAGTTTAACTACGAAGGAAAAGGCTATGTTTCACACACGTAATGGTTATGCAAATTATTTGGTTATTTTTGTGACGCCTATCATTTTATTGATGAGTTGGTTTTTTGTAAACACGGCCATGGCTACCCCCACGACCGAACCTCTACTTGTAAATTGCTTCGTTAGTGCCAACGGCAGTGGCACAACCGATTATAGTAGTGTGGGAGCGACTGCTTTGCAAACAGCCGTTGATACGGAATTGGCAGGGTCGATATTGTTGGTGGCGGGGAATTGTACAGGGGTGCAATCACGTAATGGCGAGACACAAACAGTCTATATTGATAAAGATGTGACCATTGTTGGTGGGTATGCGGCTGGGGATTGGGGAGGATCGCCAGATCCGATGGCCAATCAGACGGTATTAGATGCGGGGGGCGCGGGACGGGTGATGTTTGTGACCAATAATGCGGATGTGACTTTATCTTATTTGGTTTTGCGAAATGGTAATGGGGGTTCTAATTTTGGGGGAGCTATTATAAGTGAGACGGGTACCAATATGGTTATTAGCCATACGGTTATAGAAGAAGGTACGGCTGAGGTTGCTGGTGGGATTTTTGTATTTGGTACCGTTTCATTACACAATAGTATTATTCGTGATAATACGGCCACATCTGGTGCCGCTGTGTATATCAATAGTGGATATTTAACGGTGACACATAGTATTGTAGTAAGCAATACAGCTGTTTTGGCAGGGGGAGGTATTTATGCTGATGGGCGTCTGTGGGTGAGTAATAGTACCTTTAGTGATAATCACTCTATAAATGGTGATGGAGGGGCGATTATTGAGGGTGGTTCTTTTCCAATCGAGATACGTTATAGTACTTTTAGCGGTAATTCCGCCACTGATGGTGGGGCACTAGATGTTGGTGATAGTACGACTTTGTATGCCACCATTATTGCTAATAGCTTAAGTGGGGGAGATTGCCACTTTTTTGGTAGCCCTCCTGTTGATGCAGGTTACAACATAATAGAAGATGGGAGTTGTTTGGCAGGTGGGGTTGGTAGTCAAAGTGGCGATCCATCATTGATGCTCTTGGCTGATAATGGAGGAGAACTGACGGGGGCAGGGGAGGTGCCACCAACGTTTGCTTTGGCGCCGAATAGTTTAGCGCGAAATATCATTCCGGCGGGGGTAAGCGGTTGTGGTGGGAGTATTGGTGTTGATCAGCGTGGGGTGATACGGCCTAATGGGGATAGTTGTGATGCGGGAGCTTATGAATTGGAGAGTGTGCCACCGGTGTCAGGGAGTGATTTGTATACAACGACGGAGGATAATGCTTTGGTGGTAATGGCCCCTGGGGTATTGATGAATGATACGGATGGGGATGGGGATATGCTTTATTTAGCTGATGTGACACAGTCGGCTAATGGTGAGGTTATTATTGCTACTGATGGTTCTTTTGTGTATACACCCACGGCCGATTTCAACGGCACGGATAGTTTTAATTATACAGTAGCGGATGGGGCGGTGGCGGCCGTGGCGCATTGGGCTTTTAATGAAGGGAGCGGTAGTACGACAGCCGATATGTCTGGCAATGGGCATGTTGGTACGTTAAATAATGATGCCACGTATCAAGTGGCGACTGTGCCCAGTTTGAATTTCACGAATACATACGTGCTTGATTTAGATGGCACTGATATCGTTACTGTCGCTGATTCGCCCTTGATTAATACATCAGCTCATAATGAACGTACCGTGGCCGTTTGGTTCCGGGCAACGGATGTAACCGTTAACAGTCGCAAGCAGATTATTTGGCAAGAAGGGGCAACTGCCAATGGTCTTAATATCTATTTGTATGATGGTATTTTGTATGCGGGTGCTTGGTCTGGAAATAATAGTTGGGCCAATGGAACTTGGTTAACAACGACTCAAATTAGTGCTAATAATTGGTATCATGTTGCCTTGGTTCTTGATAGTAGTTCAACAATAGGGACTGTGCCCAATTCTCTTTTCTTGTATTTGGATGGTCAATTAATTAAAACGGGTGATGCTGCCCAACTATACCAACATTCTGGCGATATTAGTATTGGTGACTTAGCTAATAATACGAAATTTCATGATGGTGATGTTGTGGGGGATGGTGGTCATGGTTTTGCGGGTCAAATTGATGAGGTGCGGATTATGAATGTGGCGGCGACGGCGGCCGAGGTTGATATTATGCGTCAAGCGTGGCCGGGGGTAAGTAGTAGCGGATCGGTGTCGATTACTGTTTTGCCAGTTGATGATTTGCCCGTGGCGACGGATGGGGCTTATTCCACCCCTGAAGAAACAGTTCTTACTGGCAATTTGATAACGGAAGATACCGGTTATGGTGTTGATTATGATATTGATTCGACAGGAGCGTTGCAGGTTGTTTGGGTATCGAATTCTGCTAATGGGACGGTGAGTGCGATGCCAAATGGGGATTTTATCTTTACACCGACAGTTGATTATGTAGGGGAGGCGACATTCGAGTATCAGATAGTCAATGATATGGTGATAACAACACAGTACGCGCTTGATTTTGATGGGACGAATGATCGGTTGGTGACAGCCAGTTTTACCAATGGGAATGCGGTTACATTTGAGGCGTGGGTGAAGCCGGATAGTACGAGTGGTACGCAACAGGTATATAATGGTAATGGTTCGCCCCACGTGGTGGTTGAAGCTGTTAACGGTATTTGGCAAGGTCGGGGGTATAATGGGAGTAGTTCGGTGGGGACGGTGGTGGGGCCGGCTGTGGCCGTGGGCATGTGGACGCATGTGGCTTATGTGTATGATTATAGCAGTAATTATGCTGAATTCTTTATCAATGGGGTTTCTGTTGGCACGGCCACCGCACCCTCCCCTGTAGCCCATACCAGTCAACGGTGGATTGGCGCACGGCCGACCACCACCTTTTTCGATGGCCAAATAGATGAAATTCGTTATTGGGACACGGCTCGTACCGCAAATGAGATTATGGCGAATATGAATGCGCCATTAACGGGCAGTGAGCCGAATTTATTGTTGTATTTGCAGTTAGATGATGGGCCGGGCAGTAGTATAGCCGTTGATATAGCCAATGGATACGATGCCGACTTACAGAATATGGATGTCAATAATGCTTGGAGGCTCAGTTATTTACCAGATGTATCGGCACCGGCGACGATTACGGTGACGGTGACACCGGTGAATGATGTGCCGGTGGCCGTGGCTGATAGCTATGGGGCAAGCATGAACCAACCATTGGTTGTGAATGCGGCTGGTGTTTTAGCCAATGATAGTGATGTTGATGGTGATTCTTTGCAAGCAAATCTGGTTTCAGGGCCAAATAATGGGAGCCTTGATCTAGCTATGGATGGTGGTTTTGTTTATACACCGGCTATCTCTTTTGCGGGTGTTGATACATTTGTGTATCAAGCATTTGATGGTCAGGTGTCGAG
The DNA here is from genome assembly GCA_035459145.1 of Anaerolineae bacterium. Lineage (GTDB taxonomy): Bacteria > Chloroflexota > Anaerolineae > Promineifilales > Promineifilaceae > DATHYN01. The sequence continues at coordinate 7,601 of DATHYN010000316.1, forward strand.
TCCATCAGTTGTGGTGACAATCACAACCTATAATCCTATCATTGATTTGAGTGGGGCTTGTGGTACAGCGGATGAATTGGTAACGGCGATAGAGTCAGCGATGGTTAATCCGTATGTTGACACGATTCAATTGGCGGCTAATTGCGTTTATACATTGACCAATTACCATACATTTAATCCTGATAATTATGGACCGGTTGGTTTGCCGGCCGTGACCGATGATTTAACTATTCTGGGTAATGGTGCTACGATCTTGCGTGATTCGACGGCTAGTACATTTCGGTTGTTTTATGTGTCAACATCGGGGAGTTTGACATTGACGCATGTGACCTTAGCTGGTGGCGTGGCACAAGGGGGGCACGGGGGGAGTGTTAATGGCAATGGTGGTAATGGTGGCGGGGCGGGTGGTATTGGTGGCGCTATTTTTAATGCTGGTGATTTAACGATTTTACATAGCACTTTGATGGATAATCAAGCTCGGGGTGGAAATAGTAGTATTTCAGTGAGTGCGTCGATTCATGGCGGTGGTGGTGGTGGTGGGATGGCTGGTAATGCCCCTAATCGTAATGGTGGACCTGGTGGTGGGGGGGCTGGCGGGACAAGTACCAATGGTTCACCTGGTGGTTTTGGTGGTGGTGGTGGTGGTGGCGGTTATAATGGCAGTACGGGTCGTAATGGTGGTAATGGTGGCTTTGGCGGTGGCGGTGGTGGGGCTAGTGCGCATGATTCTGGTGGTCAGGCGGGGAGTGGTGGTGGTACTGTTTTTGGTGGTGGTAATGGTCGTAACGGCTTTTCCAACAATGGGTCAAGTGGGCCAAATGGTGGCGGTGGGGCTGGTATTGGTGGGGCTGTGTTTAGTTATAATGGGACGCTCAGAGTTGAGAATAGTACCTTTGCGGGTAATTTGGCGTATCGTGGTACTGGGTATCAGAATGGTGGTGCTTATGGTGGTGCTATTTTCGTCCAAGGGGGGACGGCTACGATTATTCATTCGACATTAGCGGATAATACCGTTGCTGGCAGGGTTCAACAGGGAGGTGGTTTGTATAATCGGCAAGGGACGGTGACTTTATATAATACGATTATAGCGAACGCTGTTGGTGGTACGGATTGTCAAAACAATAGTGGGACGATTAATGCGCCGGTTGGGAATGGGAATTTGATCGAGAGTCATTCTGGTTGTGGAACGCCAACGGTCACGGCCGATCCCACCCTTATGCCGCTTGGTAACTACGGTGGACAAACGCCAACGATGGCTTTGTCAGCGGCGAGTTCAGCGGTTGATATGGCTGAGACGACTTACTGTTTGCCATTGGATCAGCGCGATCTAAATCGGCCTGAAGGTGCGGGGTGTGATATTGGGGCGTATGAGTATCGGGCGGAGGAGCCGGTGGCCGTGGGTGATAGTTATATGATCTCTTCTGATAATGTATTGGTTGTGCCCGCCGAAGGTGTTTTGGCTAATGATTTTGATGGGAATGGTGATGGATTGAGCGTAGCAATACAAACAGCACCCGCACATGGTGTTCTAAGTTTAGATACAGATGGTGGTTTTGTTTATACACCTACCACGAATTTTGTGGGTGTTGATGTGTTTACCTATACCGTTACCGATGACTCGCCATCGAATTTAAGTGCGACGGCGATGGTTGTTATTGAAGTGCGTGGAGAGTGGTCCTTGATCATTACGCCAGATTTGCCAATTAGTGCCTTTTTAAGTTGGGAGACGGCTGGTAATTGTACATATGATATTTTCCAGCAAACGACTCCTTATCTTGAGCTGGTCACGCCGATGTATACGAATGTTACTTCTAATACTTATATTGATGGTGTTTTAGGTGATGTGAACAACAATTATTACTTTATAAATCGGGCGACTTGTCATGGTATTGAGGTTTATAGTAATGAAGTGGGAGAGTTTGATGTGACGATTTATGTGGGGCAATAAACATGAGTCATCCCGAATTTTTCCAAGAGAAAGATAAGGGAGGTGGATAATCAAGCCACAGTCGACTCAAAGCAATAGGTAAACGGGGAAGCGGTATCGAGATATCTCGGTACCGCTTCCTCGTTCTATGGCAACAAAGATGACCCACGGGCCGAGATCATTGTCGGGGAAACTGTCGAGGAGGCCATAAAGTTGTAAGTGGGTCCCTTCATCAGGGGTTTCTTGGCAGGAGAGGGGTTCGTCGCTTTCGATGGTGATGGCGATGTGGCCGTTGTCGGTGGTTTCGTAAGTGATATCGGTGCAGGTGCCGAGGGTGAGGGGCCGTTGTCTTTGTCGAGGGTGGTAGTGGCGGTGGCGAGGAAGGTTTGGCCGCCGATAACCCATTAGCCGACGATGCCATCGGGGCGGCTTTCAAGCCAGCCTTTATAATCGGGGAGGTCGGGGTCGTTGCCGGCGGCGAAGATGATGAGGGGGAAGGTAGCGAAGATGAGGAGGAGGGTGATAAAATTGATTAAATGTTTATGTTTGGTCATAGTGACACTCTTGGCAATAACATTTGGTAGAGAAAGCAAGCCGACTTCGGTGATGAGGTTGGCTAAAGCTAACTCAGTGTAGTTTGTAGGTATTTAATTATCTTCGCTTGATCAATTGAAGCCTGTTATTCGGGGGTTGTTATGTATAGAGTGTTGTTTATTATGAAAAAGTAACGGGTGGGGAAGTAATTTGTTAAAGGGTTATGTTTTGCTTGAGTTGGGAACTGGTTTGATGATGGTAAAATGGTTTTGACGCGGATTTGGGGGATTTGGGGGATTTTTTTGTTTTAGTTATGGTAGGTTGATAGCTAAAAAAAAATTAGGGAATAGTGCAGATTAGGATTAAGGAGAACTGGTCACGCAACGAATGCCGTATTTGTAGTCTGTAATGTTAGGTTTAACGCTGAGGCGGATAGCAGAACGGGTGTTGTCTGGCGTACTGATCCAGGCGCCGCCGCGTAGGCTTCGCTTATTAATAACAGGTTCTGCTGGGCCGGTTGGGTTGTGTGTTGGACTGTAGGCATAATAGTCCGTATCGTGCCAATCGGCTGTCCATTCCCATACATTGCCGGCTAAATCATAAGCGCCTACCCAACTATGATTGTCTAAATAGGTAGCTACAGGTGCACTTAGGAAAAAACGATCATTGTAGTGAACATTGTGCCAACGAAAGCTGCAATTAGCATCACAATGATTAACTAAACTTCCGTCCAAATCATCCCCCCACGGCCATAGCGTACCATCAGACCCTCTAGCGGCATACTCCCATTGGGCTTCAGTAGGTAGTTGGCTACCAGCCCATTGGCAATAAGCGTTGGCATCAAACCAAGATACATGAACGACGGGGTGTTGTTGAAGGCCATCTAAATTAGATTGAGGCCCTTCTGGGTGTTGCCACGATGTTCCATCCAGTTGTACCCAAAGGCCATCTTTATCACGCACAATGCTTCGGCCACGTTGTTCAGCTAGGGTTTCATAGTTGGTGGCGGCCACAAACCGGGCAAAATGCTCATTTGTTACTTCGGTCTGATCCAACCAAAAACCATCAAGGGTGACTTGGTGGGGGGGAAACTCTTTTTCGTAGACAGAAAGATCACAATAGTCAAAGTCATTGGTAAGATTGGCTGTTAACTGTTGACAAAGTTGTAACATTGCTTGCGGGTCACTGCCCATGGTAAATGTCCCCCCTTCGACCCAAACTTGGGTCATGTTGTCAATGGTACGGGTGCGGGTAATCCATTGATGTCGATTTTCCCAGGCGGCAAGGGCGGTGTGATGGTTTTCGGGGGTGAAGTAGGTGGCGAGAAGTTGTTGGCTGGTGGTGATGGTATCGTGGGGGAGGAGGGGGGTGGTGGCATAGGCGTAGTTGGCGTGGAGCCAAGTGAGATCGGGTTGGTCGGCGATTTGGAAGGCTTGCATGAGGGGGTAGTGGAAGCCAAAGCCTAAGTGGCTGTAGTAGGTGATGGTTTGGTGGTGGTCCCAGATGCGTTGGTAATGGGTGAGGGCGGTGTCATGATCGCCGGCTTGTTGGGCGACACGGCCGGCACGCCAGTCGCTTAGGAGAGCGGCGAGGTTAAGGTTGTCTGTTTGGTTGGAGGTGCGGAGGGCGTCTTCAATGGCTAAGATGAGGGTGTGGTTCCATTCGGGGCCGAGGGCGGGAAGCAGGACGCGGGCGAGGGTTAAGCGTTCGCTGGGGATGCGTTCGTTGTCGAGGTCGGTGATGGCGGCGTTTTGCCAGATGGCGAGCTGTTGATCGGGGGGGAGTGTTAAAAAGAGGGCCCGGGCGGTGGTGGGGCCGGTGCGGCCGTCGTTGGTAGCGCCTTTCATGAGGGCGAGTTGGCTGAGTTGGCTGAGGCGGGCGGTGGGGGTATTGGTGTCGTGGAAGGCGATTTCTTGGGTGTTGAGTTGTTTGGCGAAGATGTTGGCCTCACTTTGAGTGGTGCGCAGATAAAAGAGTAGCGAGATGGTTATCAGAGTAATTATTAGCAAGGCTAACCGTTGATTCCAATTAATAGGCATTGTTTCTTATCCTTGTGGGGGGATGGTTCAGAATTGACTTTACAAATGAGTATGTGCGTTGCGGAGAACGAGGTCGAATTAGAGGTTGTGTTAGGAGTGGATCCCCGCTTTCGCGAGGATGACAGCCTTGATCGGGCTGTAAATGGTTGTTGACATAAGAAAAACGGACAGTATCTGCGCAGGTATGACAGCCCTTATTGGGCTGTGGTTTTGTAAAGTGCTTGGCAAATGAATATGAAACATCCCAAAACTTAGGGTAGTTATAACGTATGAGATGAGATTCAGCAAGGATGAAACTTGATGACTTGATGATTGGTTTATGTAACAAAAAAGAGACCCCGTGAGAGGTCTCTTTTCTTTATAATGAGTCAAAATTTAAGATGACTCACTGTCTGTTTGGGTGGTCTCGTTACGGTTTAACGAGTGGGGGATTGTTTAGTCAACAACGGGGATGTTGAGGCTGGAAACTTGGCCGTTGTTGTAGAGGAAATCAATCCAGTATGGTTCGAGGGTGGGGGCGCCGTATTGGGGGTCGTAGGTGTCGATGGCGAGGGCGAGGTGGTGACCGGCGGGGACGTTGTAGCTGGTAGCGATGAGGTCGATGGTGACTTGGGTTGCTTGGTAAGGGGTAGCATCATGGAGGGTGATAGGAGCGTGGGTGATGAGGGTGCCCCAGCCCCAGTTGTCGACAGAGTAGAGGTGGGCGACGAGTTGGACTTGGTCGTTGCCGGGTTCAATCCAGAGGTCGACGGAAGGGATACCGGCGATTTGCATATCGCTGGTGAGGTCATCGCTTTCGTAGACGATAGCGAGGCCACGATTGATACCAGGAATCCAGCTAAAGATATCGAGGGGGGTGTGGGCTTCGAAGAAGGGGCTGACGACAGGGACGCCGGCGCTAGCACCGGAGAGGACGCCGGTGTAGATGGTGTCTTCATCCCAGTGGTTTTGGGGGGAGGTGTTGAGGGAGCCGCTGTGGCTGTACCAAGGGCGTTGGCCGAGGTAGAATGTTTCGGTTTGAACGAGAGGGCTGGGCCATTGGCTGAAAGTGCGTTTGGCGTCATCATTTTTGATGGCCATGGAGACGGCGTCTTCGGTCATGATGCCGGTATCGATGCCTTTGAGCCAGTAGTCGAACCAGTCGTGGGCGTTGTTCCAGACTTCGTTATCGAGGCCGAGGAGACCAGTGCCTTCGGCGGAGAAGTGGACACCCATATTGAGGTCTAATTTTTTGTAGGGATGGTCAATTTGTTCGTAGAAGTCGATGACGGCGTTCGGTTGGAACAGTTCATCTTGGAAGTTTTGAGAGATGTAGACAGGGGTTTGGCGGTTGTTATATTCGTTAACGTAGTTGACTGGGGAGCGGAGGGCGGCCCAAGCGAGGGTATCATCGACATCGGTGTGGGTGAGGATGTTGGTGTAGTGGTCGGCGATGACGGGGTCCATGTCGCCGAGGAGGTAGCCGGAGCCGACAAGGATGCCACCCCAGACGAGGCGGGGGGTTTCTTGGGCGAAGAGAGCTTCACCGACATCACCCCAACCGCTCATGGCCATCACTGTTTTGACGCGGGAGTCGTGGGCGGCGCCGAGGAGAGAGAGGCCCGCGCCGTAAGAGATACCGGCCATACCGATGTTGGCGGGGTCGGCGGGGGTGCTAGCGAGGAGCCAATCGATGAGAGCATTGATATCGGCCATATCTTTAGGGCCAGCGACATTGATGAGACCGGTGGATTGGCCCCAGCCGCGAGCGCTGTAACTGAGGACAATATACCCTTTTTCGGCGAATTGGATAGCTTGAGCCACATATTCATGTTCTTCTAGGGCCCAGCTGTTAGGGAAGATGATGACGGGGAATTGTTCGTTAGGGTCACTACTGATGGGGGTAAAGATGTTGGCGGCGATGACAGTGCCATCGAAGGAGGTGACAGTGATACTGTCGTCGAAAGTGTAGTCGTAGGTATTGGTTTGGGCGTGGGTGGTGGGGGTAAAAGTGAAGACGAGAGCGAATAAAAATAGAATAATGGCTAATTTCTTCATGATACTACCTCAGTGAGCTTCTGTTGGGAGACAGAAGTTAGGAAGCGGGCAGGGGGCAGGATAGGCGTGGGAGCCAGCCTCGGAATCAGTGGATAAAGATAAAAAATAAATGAAATATAAAAGGGAACCGGGGTATTTGATTAGTACCGCAGTCATGTTTTTGAGCGACCGCTCATTTTTTGTATGAGGGTATTGTAGCGGATTGGAGAGGGGATGTCAAGGGTTTTTTGGTACTTTGGTCATGTTTTTGAGCGATTGCTCAAAAATTAGAGAGGGAAACATGTTTTTTGGGAGCCATTTTGTTGAGCGGCTGCTCAACATTTTGGGATAAAGGGGATACGGTGTGCGTTGTTTTATCGTAGGGAAGATGTGGGGTAGGGCGTGAGCGGGGGGGATATAATCGTTTGACGGAAAGGAGCTGGGATTTGATTGTGTGGTGGGTGTAAGGTTCGGTGGTTTTAGATGCGGATTTTGGAGGTTTTGGGGATTTTTTTGTTGTAAGGGGAGATTACTATTTATTGAAGGAGTTATTAATATGAAGCGAGTTATCTGGTTGTGGTGGGTTGTTTTGTTGTTGGGATGTGGGGGGGAGGGGCTGCGTGAAGGGGATGTGGCGAGTGAGCCGACGGGGGTGGTGATGGCGGTGACGACGACGGCGACGGTTGAGCCCTCGGCCGTTTTCCCCACGGCGACAGCTAGCGTGCCGACAGTAGCGGCCACAGCGACAGATACAAAGATGCCTGTGGTGGTATCGGATGGGACGTTGCCGGCTGGTATTCAGTATCAATTGGATGGTCAGTTATGGCAGGTGGGGGGTGAGGGGGTGGCCGAGGTGGTGAGTGGTGCGGCGGGGGCGGTGCAATTGACGCCGTTGGCGGCGTTGAATTGGCGGGTGGAGAAATTGACATTGGGAGAGGGGGATAAGCAGACGGTGAGCTTGCGTTTGTATGATCAAACGACCGGAGCGGAGGTGACGTTGGTGGAGGATGTGTATGATGCGGAGTTGGCCTTGGCCGAGGTGATCTCGCCGGGTTGGTTGTTGTTGGGGGTGGCGCCGACGCGGGAGGAGGCGGGGATGAGTTTGACGCGGACGGCGGTAGTGCGGGGGGATGGGTCTGATTATACGTTGTTGTTGTGTGAGAGTGGGTTTTGTCCGGCGTCGCGGGCGGCGGCGACGGGGGGGTTGGTGATGTATAGTGATGGTGGTGTGTTGCGGGCGTATCATTTAGGGCAGGGGTATTTGACATTTGATGTGGCTGAGTGGGGGGTGAATGATGTTGAGGGGTGGATTTGGGAACGGCCGAGTTTTTCACCGGATGGGCGTTATTTGATTTGGTCGGTGGTGAAGGGGGAAGGGGGGGCGCGGGTGTGGTTAATTTTTGATTTTGATGAGAGTCGGGTTAAGGAGGTGGCGGTGCCGGCGGGGTTAGGGGTGGCGTATGTGGGGTGGCCGGCCGAGGGGGGGATGGCGTATGTAAAGATAGAGGACAGTGTGGTACCAGCTGTCTGGTTGTTGCAGTTGGCGGATATGAGTGAGCGGTATTGGTATGGTGTTGATGAGGTGAGTAGCGCGCCAGATGGGTCGTGGTTGGTGGTGCATCAGTATGAGTCGGTTGAGGATGAGGTAGGACAGTATTCGTTGGTGAGTTGGGGGGCGAATAGTGGGGAGATGATAGAGGTGGGCCGAGAGTGGGGGGTGACTGTGATGGTGGTGGGGTGGCATGAGGCAGGGGAGTATGTGGTGGTGGGGGATGGTGAGGTGACGTGGTTGGTGGTGGCAGAGACGGGGGAGGAGGTGGCGATGCCGTGGGTGGCGGAGGGGGTGTTTTGGGATCCGGCGGATGAGGGGCGGTTGTTGGTTGAGGTGGGTGGGGAGTACTTTTTGACGCGGGCCGAGGGTTGGGAACGAGAGGAAGTCGTGGTACCTGAAAGCGGGTGGGTGATAAGTTGGGAAAAATAAAAATGAAATTGGGGTTGACAAAAGGAAATAAGAGTCGTATAATCACTTGTTGCGGTGAAAAAGACATAACATACTTTTGGTGTGGTTAGAGCGTGGGGACTCCCCCAACGCTCTTTTGCGTGTTTATTTACTGCGTTGTTTGCCGTCATTTTATTTTTCTTGGAGCCTGAATCTTGGGAGGTCTACCTAGGTGGAAGCTACAGAATTCCGTTCACTGCGTATCAGTTTGGCATCACCAGAACAAATTCGTTCTTGGTCTTATGGCGAGGTAACAAAACCAGAAACCATCAATTATCGGCGTTTGCGGCCGGAAAAAGATGGGCTGTTTTGTGAAGCGATTTTTGGTCCCCAACGGGATTGGCAGTGTTATTGTGGTAAGTATAAAAATGTTCGTTATCGTGGCATCGTTTGTGACAAGTGTGGCGTAGAAATTACGCGGGCGGCCGTGCGCCGTGAGCGTTTAGGTCATATTGAGTTAGCAGCACCGGTGGCGCATGTGTGGTATACACGGCGCGTACCAAGTTACATGGGTTTGTTGTTAAACATCTCCCGGCGTAACTTAGATCGGGTGCTCTATTTTGCTCAATATGTAGTGACACATGTTGATAGCGAAGCGCGGGAACGAGCGCTTAAACGTTTAGAAGAAGAGTTGGAGGAGGCGGAACTGCGGTTGGAAGAAGATTTGCAGTACCGCGTCGACAACGTGACCGTTGATACGCAAGAGCGTTTGAATACGCTTAAAGCTGAATTGGCCGAGTTGAACGATGTTTTCGATGATAAATTGTCGCAAACAACGGATGAATTGGTTCATGATGCCCAGGTTGTGGAACAACGGCTAGAAAACTTGATGGGGCAAGCGGCGAATGAAGATGTTCGCTTAGGTGAACAAGTTGTGGTCGCTAATGGGGAGTTAGTTGGTCGTGAGCATATCGCTTTGATTCAAAAACTCACTAATGAGCGGTTGACGCAAGCACAACAGCATAATGGTGATGAACGTCAAGCGGCGGCGGCCAAATTACAACAAGAAATTTATGAATTGCGTGAAGAGATCGCCCAAGTGGGTGGTGAATATGGCGAAGAAATTGGTCAAAAATTGGCCCGTTTGCGTCAGCAATTCCAAAATAGCCGAGATCAATTGGAACAGTTAGAGCAAATGAACTTCTTGAACGAAACGGATTACCGTGAGTTGAAGAGTAAATTTGGTAATGTGTTCCGGGCTAGCATGGGGGCGGAAGCGTTCCATGAAATTTTAGAAAGCATGGATTTGGATACGTTGTCCAAAGAGTTATGGCGTGAAGTGCGGACGACCCGCTCAAAGCAAGCGGCCAAACGAGCGACGAAACGGTTGCAAGTTGTGGAAGCGTTGCGGACGAGTGGTAACCGGCCAGAGTGGATGATTTTGACTGTTTTGCCGGTCATTCCGCCAGATTTGCGGCCGATGGTGCAGTTAGACGGTGGTCGTTTTGCGACCTCCGATTTGAACGATTTGTATCGTCGGGTGATCAACCGTAATAACCGTTTGAAACGGTTGTTGGAGTTGGGCGCGCCAGATGTGATTATCCGTAATGAAAAACGGATGTTGCAGGAAGCGGTCGATAGTTTGATTGACAATAGCCAACGTGGTAAAGCGTTGAGCCGTCGTGGTCGTCGTGAGCTGAAGTCATTGTCTGATATGTTGAAAGGTAAGAAGGGGCGTTTCCGTCGTAACTTGCTGGGTAAACGTGTCGACTATTCAGGTCGTTCGGTGATTGTGGCTGGGCCAAAATTAAAATTAGGCCAATGTGGTTTGCCCAAGATTATGGCGTTGGAGCTGTTCCGTCCGTTTGTTATTAGCAAACTGATTCATTATGGACATGCGAGTAACGTTAAAGGGGCGAAACGGGTTATCGAGCGTCAGCCACCAGAAGTGTGGCAAGTGTTGGAAGAGGTGGTTCAAGATCGGCCGATCTTGCTCAACCGGGCACCGACATTGCACCGTTTAGGTATCCAAGCGTTTATGCCGACTTTGGTCGAGGGGAAAGCGATTAAATTGCACCCGTTGGTCTGTTCGGCGTTTAATGCTGACTTTGATGGTGACCAAATGGCGGTCCATGTGCCTTTGTCGGATAAAGCGGTGCGCGAAGCGAAAGAGTTAATGATGGCGACGCGTAACTTGTTGAAGCCGGCTGATGGGCAACCGATTGTGGGTCCGTCTAAAGATATGGTGTTGGGCGTTTATTATTTGACTGATGCCCATGATGGTTTGCCAGGTGAGGGCAAAATCTTCAGCTCAATGAATGAGGTGGAGATGGCTTATCAACTTGGATTAATCCATTTGCACGCCAAAATTAAATTGTATTTTGACACCTATTATGATGATAATGATAAACGGTATCCTGATGGGAAACCGGTGCGACGTGTGGTGGAGACAACGGCTGGCCGAGTGATCTTCAATCGGGCGTTGCCGCCAGAAGTCCGTTTGGTTAATCGTTTGTTAGATAAAGGTGCGGTTAATACACTCATTAATCGGGTTTACCGGTTGTTGGGTGATGAAGCGACCATTGATATGGTTGATAAGATCAAAGATGTGGGCTTCAAATATGCGACCCGTTCTGGGGTGACGATTGCGGTTTCGGACTTAATTGTGCCTGAATCGCGCCAAGGCATTTTAGATACAGCGCGGAAACGGGTTGATGAGATTGATCGTCAATATCGTCGTGGTTTGTTGACGGAAGATGAGCAATATCATCGGACGATTGATCAATGGACCTCGGCCAAAGACCAGGTTGAGCAAGCAGTACGGCAAGCGATGGACCCCAAAGGGCCCGTGACAGTGATGGCGTTATCTGGTTCGACCAAAGGTGGTTTTGGGCCGATTACACAGTTAGCTGGTATGCGTGGTTTGATGGCGGATCCGAACGGCCGTATTATCGAGGTGCCGATTACGTCTAACTTCCGGATGGGGTTAGATGCGATGGAATATTTCATCTCGACACATGGTTCGCGGAAAGGTTTGGCTGATACGGCGTTGCGGACGGCTGATGCTGGTTACTTGACCCGTCGTTTGGTTGATGTGGCCCAAGATCAAATCGTGATGGCGGAAGATTGTGGTACGGAAAAAGGTATCTCTATCCGTCGTTCCGATAACTTCGGTAAACAGACGTTGGCGGAACGTATTTATGGTCGGTTTGCGACAAATACGATTGCCCACCCCGAGACGGGTGAAGTTTTAATCGAAGAGGGTGATTTGTACACGGAAGATATTTCCATCGAAGTTGACAACTCTGGTGTTGACGAAGTGTGGGTCTACTCTGGTATGACATGTGAATTGCCACGTGGTATTTGCCGCAAATGTTATGGGTTAGATTTGGCTCGTGGGAAGCTGGTTGAATTGGGAACGGCCGTTGGTATCATCGCCGCCCAATCGATTGGTGAACCGGGTACACAGTTGACCTTACGTACCTTCCATACGGGTGGTACGGCGCAAAGTAGTGGTGATATTACACAAGGTTTGCCTCGGGTTGAGGAGCTTTTCGAAGCGCGTCAACGGCCGAAAGGTGAGGCAGTGATGACGGAGATCGGTGGTCTGATTGAAGAACGGATGATTGATGGCGTCAAGCATGTGTTTATCACGGATACGAAATTGGTGGATGATGTTTATGACATTCCTGCCGATTGGACGATTAAAGTTGAAAACAATGAACAAGTTGACGTAGGTGACTTGTTAGCTGAATTAGATGATCAAGTTTATTTGGCTAAGCACAAAGGGCGGGTGGTTCGCGAGGGCCAAACGTTGAAAGTTGTGTGGGAAAGCTTGGATGAGCGTGATTATGAGATTCCGGCTGGTAGTCGCTTATTAGTTGGTGATGGTGACCGCGTTAATGCGGGTGACCAGTTGACAGAAGGGTCGAAGAACCCACATCGCATTTTAGAGGTGTTAGGCCGAGATGCGGTGACGCAATATCTGTTGCGTGAGATGCAATTGGTGTATCGTCCCCAAGGTCAGAATATTAATGATAAGCATTTCGAGGTTGTGATTCGGAAGATGTTGAGCAAGGTGATTGTGACAGCATCGGGTGATACGGATATGTTGCCTGGTGAGTTGGTCGAATCGGCCTTGTTCCACGAAATCAACCAAGAGGTGATTGAAGAGGGTGGTCAACCAGCCCAAGCGCAACCGACGTTGCTTGGTATTACGAAGGCGTCGTTGCACACGGAAAGCTTCTTATCGGCTAGTTCCTTCCAACATACGATTAAGGTGTTGGCTGGGGCCGCGATTGCGGGTAAAGAAGATGAGTTAATTGGTTTGAAAGAGAACGTCATTATCGGTAAACTGATTCCGGCCGGTACCGGCTTCCGTATGGAACGTCATGGGATTGATATGGATCAATCGGATGATGATGAGTTTGATGATGTTGATTTCTTGCTTGATGGTGATGATGAATTTGAAACAGAATCGTTGAGTACGATGTTGATTGATGATAACACGGCACCGGAAATCTTAGAAGCGTTGGCAGCAGCGGCTGAGGCGAAAGGTGAATTTGATGACGATGATGATGACGATTTAGAGTAAGCGGTTAGTGAGAGGTTGTTTAAATAAAAATGACCGTAGCTAATGATGCACTCAAAATTGTGATATGATGTGATCGTTAATTTTGGAAGGCGTTGGTGTACTTACACCAACGCCTTTTTTATTGCTTGCCTACGATTTGTCGATAGTTACCTGACGAAAGGAATTGAACGAAAGCGAAATTAGGTGGCTTGATATAAAATAGAATTTTTGATAAGGAGTTATTATGCGGGTATTAATTACAGGGGCGGCTGGCTTTTTGGGATCGCATTTATGTGATCGGTTTTTGAAAGAGGGACATACCGTCATTGGGATGGATAACTTATTGACGGGTAAGACGGATAATCTGGCACATTTGGCGGGAAATGAACGGTTTACCTTTATTAAGCAAGATGTGACGCAGTATATTTATGTGGCGGGTGAGTTAGATGCGGTGTTGCATTTTGCTTCGCCGGCAAGTCCAAATGATTATCTTGAGTATCCGATTCCGACATTGAAGGTGGGGTCGTTGGGGACGCATAATACGTTAGGGTTGGCGAAAGCGAAGAAAGCACGTTATTTATTGGCATCGACATCAGAGGTGTATGGTGATCCGCAGGTCAATCCGCAGCCGGAGAGTTATTGGGGGCATGTTAATCCGATTGGGCCGCGGGGGGTTTATGATGAGGCGAAGCGTTTTGCCGAGGCGATGACGATGGCGTATCATCGTTATCATGGGGTAGAGACGCGGATTGTGCGTATTTTTAATACGTATGGGCCACGGATGCGGCTCAATGATGGGCGGGTGGTGCCGAATTTCATTTACCAAGCATTGACGGGTCAGCCGTTGACGGTGTATATGCAGGGTCAGCAGACGCGGGCGTTTCAGTATTATACGGATTTGGTAGAAGGGATTTATCGGTTGTTGTACTCGGGTGAATCGGAGCCGGTGAATATTGGGAATCCAGATACGGAGATGACGATATTGAAGTTGGCGCAGGCGATTATTGAGTTATCGGGCAGTTCATCGGAGATTGTGTATGTGAACCCGACGGATGAGCGGATTGTGGATGATCCGAAAGTGCGGCGGCCAGATATTACACGGGCGCGGGAACTGTTAGAATGGGAACCGACGGTTAGTGTAACTGAGGGATTAAACGAAACGATCGCTTATTTTCGGAATAAGGTTTAGGGTTTAAGGATGAGACGGGCGATAATGGGCCGATCAGAAGAGGTGATCAATCGGTATTGGTCGCTAGGGGGTTGGTTGTTAGCAGTTATTTTGGGTTTGTTAGTTGCTGGCGGGAGTTGGTGGCAGTTAGGTGCTGTTGTGGTTGGGCCCATTATCGTGTTGGGGGTGTTGCGGTGGCCGTTGTTGGGGGTGGGGTTGACATTGTTGGCGGGGCCGTGGGGGGCGTTAGAGAGTTATTTTTTAGGGGCGAGTTGGCCGGAGAGCGGGCAGTTATTATTTTTATTGACGGTGGTGAGTTGGGTTGGGCGAGGGTTGGGACGGCGGCGGTTGGTGGTGCCGAGAGTGGATTTGGTGTGGGTTTTGTTGGCTTTTATGATGGTGATGGGGGTGACGTTGTTTGATGCCGAGGGGGTGTTGTTAGGGGTGAAGGAGTTGGTGAAGTGGGGGGAGATGGTGGTGATGGTGGTGATTGTGGTTGATTTAGTGGAGGAGAAGGGGGCAAATGGGTTGTGGTGGTTGTTGGGTTTGTTATTGGTGGTTGGTTTGAGCCAAGCGTTGGTAGGGGTGTGGCAGTTTGGTTTGCGCGGGACGGGGCCGTTTCATTTTCAGATTTTAGGGGGGCGGTTTTATC
>DATHYN010000317.1:0-2297 GCA_035459145.1 Anaerolineae bacterium
CCCCTTTCCCGAAGATGACATCCTCCCCCACCTCGATAACACCTGGGGCGATACCGGCAAAGCTATCTTCAATAACTGGCTCGGCCTCGTCTACCAACTCACCCACTACAACCGCCATAAACCCTTCCTCGATAACATCGACCCCCTCAACCCCCTCGGCCTCAACCCCCCACAAAACAATTAACCAATGCTAACTCACACCACCACCTCTACCCCAACTTACCCAAAGGTGCCTTTCACCTCAACAAAAACCCCACCAAACTATAACACGTTGCCCAATCACCAACCTTCCAACCAAACACCCCTCTTCACTCCACTAACACAAAAAAAATCCGTCAAATCCCCAAAATCCGCGTCAAAACCCACCAAACCTCCCTCAAACCAACATCCCCCTCCCTTCACCAACACCAAAATTTTATCAGTCCAATCTGTGTCCCATCCTACAACCATCATCAAACCACCCCTTACCTCAAACTTACACACATATTTTTATTTCTAACCAATTTCAACAAGGAGATTCCTAACCAATGAAAAAAGAAACTATCGCCATCCACGCCGGCTACGAAACCGAACCCACCACCAAATCCGTCGCCGTCCCCATCTACCAAACCGTCGCCTACGAATTCGATGACGCCCAACACGCCGCCGACCTCTTCAACCTCGCCGTCCCCGGCAACATCTACACCCGCATCATGAACCCCACCGCCGATGTCCTCGAAAAACGGGTCGCCGAACTCGAAGGTGGCGTTGGCGCCCTCGCCCTCAGCGCCGGCAGTGCCGCCGTCAACTACGCCATCCTTACCATCGCCGAAAAAGGCAACAACATCGTCTCCGTCCCCCTCCTCTACGGCGGCACCTACACCCTCTTCGCCCACATGCTCCCCAAACAAGGTATCGACGTCCGCTTCGCCACCGATGACTCCCCCGCCGCTCTCGAAGCCCTCATCGATGACAAAACCTCCGCCATCTACTGTGAAACCATCGGCAACCCCGCTGGTAACATCGTCGATATCGAAGCCATCGCCACCATGGCCCACAAACATGGCATCCCCGTCATCGTCGACAACACCGTCGCCACCCCCGCCCTCATTCGCCCCATCGATTACGGTGCCGATATCGTCGTTCACTCCCTCACCAAATACATGGGCGGCCACGGCACCTCCGTCGGCGGCATCATCGTCGACTCCGGCAAATTCCCTTGGGCCGAACACGCCGACCGCTTCCCCATGCTCAACCAACCAGAACCCTCCTACCACGGCGTCATCTACACCGAAGCCATGGGCCCCGCCGCCTACATCGCCCGCGCCCGCACCGTCCCCTTACGTAACACCGGCGCCTGCATCAGCCCCTTCAACGCCTTCCTCATCCTGCAAGGTATCGAAACCCTCCCCCTCCGCATGGAACGCCATTGCGACAACGCCCTCGCTGTCGCCCAATACCTCCAAAAACATGACCAAGTCGCCTGGGTCAACTTCGCCGGCCTCCCCGACTCCCCCTACTATGAACTTGCCCAAAAATACACCGATGGCAAACCCTCGGCCCTCCTCACCTTCGGCATCAAAGGCGGCTACGACGCCGGCGTCAAATGCTTCAACGCCCTCAACCTCTTCAAACGTCTCGTCAACATCGGTGACGCCAAATCCCTCGCCACCCATCCCGCCTCCACCACCCACCGCCAACTCACCGACGACGAACTAGCTAAAGCCGGCGTCACCCCTGACATGCTCCGCCTCTGCGTCGGCATCGAACACATCGACGACATCCTCGCCGACCTCGACCAAGCCCTCGCCGCCTCCGCCACCTAACCCCCCTCCCCCCCCCCCAGACCTCTGAGGTTTCCCCCCCAAACATCACAAAGTGCCCCCATCCCCTAAAAACCTCAGAGGTCTCCCCCTAACCACCCCCATCCCCTAAAAACCTCACAGGTCTCCCCCTAACCGCCCCCATCCCCTAAAAACCTCACAGGTCTCTCCCCAACCCCCCTTGCCATCCACCCCCCAAATGTTGTAAACTACAACCATCATCCCCCTTAACATAATTCCCACCATCTCGGGGTAAGCAGTATCTCCCTACGAAAAAAATCAAAAACACCCAATCGGTCCCGATAATACCTGACCGACCCCTTTCGAAGGAGCACTATGACCTTTTCACCCGAACAATGGCAAACCGAAGCCACTGAACAATTCCAAAACAGCCGCCTCTGGCGCCCTAAATCACACCGCCCCTATACCATTTATACCGAACTCGCTGCCCTCGCCTTATGGCCCCTCATCAACGCCGCCCTCCAATCCCCTCCC
>DATHYN010000318.1:0-27321 GCA_035459145.1 Anaerolineae bacterium
TTGGGTGCGGAATGGCCTAGCTTCCATCCAAAAGAAGTTACAAAATTGGGGCATGTTACGCATGGTTCGTGATGCTTTTCATATTTCTGGTCGCATTCTTCTAAACGCTCATGGGCAAATTATTGAGATTTCGCTTAATCAAGCCCATCATTTGGCTGATTATTTTATTGGTTCCTTCGCATTATTTTTGGCGCGTGATGGAACTGTCGTTAATTTGCGCCAAATTTAGGTAGCTAAAGATAAAGGGGTGAATCGAACAGATTTGGGAGAATTGTTATGGCCAACGGTCAACGGTAGCAAGCAGATGGTTAATTTGCGGCAAACATTGACCCGTTTGCGCCATGTTTTGAACAAAATACCAGAGGTTACGGTTAAGGGGCGAGAACGGGTTTATTTGCAATTAAGTGGCGAGATTGATATCGACATCGAATTGTTTGATACGATTTGGGGGCAGTTAGATCAGTTGGCTTTGGCTGAGAAATGGTGGCATGTAAAATTGGTGGAGCAGTTAGAACAGCTAACGGAATTGTATCAAGGAGCTTTTTGGAGTGAGTATTATGGGGAAGGAAAAGCGTTGCAGGGTTGGATTCAGGATTTGCGCGAAAAGTATGAAGATAAGATTTTGTTGGTTTGGTATAAATTGGGGGAGTATTATAGTCAGGTAGGGGATTTGGGTAATTGGCGCAAGATGGCCGTGCAGCAAATTGAGACGCGAAGTTGGCATGAACGGGGCCATCAACAGTTAATGCGTTATTATTTGCAAATGCAAGATTTTTTAGCGGTTATGTATCAATATGGTGTGTGTAAGCAAGCGTTGGAGAAACGGTTTTTGATAGGGCCGGATCAAGAAAGCTGGCGTATTTACACTATAGCACGGCAATTACGGGAGACAACGAAGCAAATAGAAGTTGTGCCCCATTTTTTGGGGCCAATTGCGTCACGAGTTGATGGTAATGAACAAATTTTGACAAAGCTAATGAAACAGTTGGTGAGTGCGCGTTATCGGGCTGTGGGGGTGATTGGGGCGGATGATCAGGTGAAAACAGGTTTGTTGCAGGCCGTTGGGTATCGTTTTGCGGCGTTGGGGATTAATGTGGTTGAACATCCTTTTCCTGATGGCGTTTGGTGGTTATCTGGCGATGAGGTGGTTGGGGGGGAAGCGCCTTTGGCCGAGCGATTAGCGCAACAGGTATTACAGGTGATGGGGGAAAAAGTGACTGATAATCGATCCTCGTTGGCGAATCTAGGCGATCAGCTTAGGGGAAAAAGAGCGATATTATTGATAAATAAGTTTGATTTATTAGTTAATAGGGATGTGGCGCAAGAGAAGCAAACTGATGGTGTGGATTTTGTTTTGTTGCTGTTAAAACGATTGCCGCAATTAACTGTTTTGGTAAGCAGTCAGCAATCATTAGGCGAAGAGTTGATTTATGAGGTGCCGATAGCACCAACGGGATTAAATAGGGGGGGGGATAGTGCAAATAGGTTGTTGGGGGGGATGAAGTCATTGGTTTATTAGTGACAGACAAAAAAAGCAGTAGCGAAATTGTGTCGCTACTGCTTTTTTTTATTGGCCTAATCTAGGCTACTGACCTTTTATGGGAAGATATTGCTCTCTTTTATTGCATGAGAGCGGTTGAAGCTTTGGCCCCAGCATAGCCGGTGCCAAAACTGATAGCGGCCTTGACCAATTCTTTGACGAAATCCTCTTCGCCGGTAGCAATAATTGCGTTTGTGCGTGCACTGAACTTGTTATCCAAGTAGCGCATGACGGCCGGGGTAGGGGTGACTTCGCCTAGAGCGGTGGAAATAAGGCCGGTGACCATTTCCTCTTGAGCCTGAGTGAAGTTGATGGCATGACCATTAGAAACATCGGTGACCATCGATTTGATAGCACCGATGGTGCCAGAGAGAGCGCCACGATTGAAGACTTGGGCACCGACATTGACCGCTTTAGAGGCGACATTGACTGCTTGACCAGCGCCGACAATACCAGAGCCAGCCGAGATGGGGGCTAAACCACCCATGATCCCGCCTTCGATACCACCAGCAACAGCGTTGATAACCATTTCGTTGTGTTGATAATCATCGGTGGTGGCGAGGTAGCTGGTTGAGGCAACGAGCACCCCGGCACCAGCGCCGGTTATGATGCCGCCGGCAGTGACGGTGGAAATACCAGCGGCACCAGCGACCATGGCGACACCTTGCGGGGCACCAACACCGGTGCCAATGAGGGCGCCGCCGACAGCACCAGCGGTGGTGGCGACAGCAAATTCATCGAGTTGGAAATCATCGGTGGTGATGGCGTAGGTGACGCCGGTGATGGCGCCACCAACGACGGCACCGATGAAGCACCAGGGGCAATGACCACTGGGGTCGTTGTAGAAGACGGGGTTGTTGAAAACGTAGCTATAACGGTTGTGTGTTTGTGGGTTTTCAAATTTAGGGACGATGCTGTCGGCGCTGATGAAACGGCCGATTTCAGGCAGATAATAACGAGCGTTCATGTAGATGAGGCCGAGGTCATTATCAGCGAGGTTGTTGTGGCGATGGCCGGTGTAGCCATGATTGGTGAGGTCGGCGGTGGGCTCGGTGCGGAATTGGCCAAAGGGGAAGTAGCGGGCGGTGGTGCCGGTGACGATGTCGCCATCATTGCTCATGGCAACGACGGTGCCGAGGTGGTCGGTTAAGAGATAATCGACACGATTGGTCGTTTGTCCGTTGCTCGTGGTCGTTTCCCGTTGGGCGACGCTTTTGCCGTTGAGGGCGTAGGTGACGCGGGTGACGACGTTTTCACTGAGGGGGGTGCTGGTGAGAGCGAAATCATCGAAGGCGTGCCAGCCATTGATTTGGTCGGCGACGATGAAGATGCGGGCAAAGGCGGTGTTGGCTGGGCTGACGATGCTGTTGGTGAATTGAGCCCAGCTGTTGTTGATGGGTAACCCTTGGGTGCTGTCCCAGATGAGGCTATCGGTGATGAACTGTTGGTTTTGGTCGTAGAAGGCGAGTTTGACTTGGGCCGCACCTAAGTTGGCGTTACTGGTCAACTGGCCACGCACCCAACCGGTGAGGGTGTGGTTAAAGTTGCCATCGGTGGCGATGTAGTTGCTGATTAATTGACCTTGGGTCATGTTGTTAAAGGTGACGCCGCCACCGGTGTAGCCGCCATCGGCATCGAAGTAGAGTTGGCTGGCGGGGGCGTTGAAGGAGCCGTTGGTGCTGTTGGTGTTGATTTGCCAGCTGTTGAGATTTTGGCTGGTGTAGAAGTAGTTGCTGTAGAGGATTTGTTCGGCCGAGGCGGCTTGGTCGAGACATAATTTTTCGCAACCGGAGCCACAGAAGGTGCCAA
This sequence comes from Anaerolineae bacterium, assembly GCA_035459145.1. GTDB lineage: Bacteria > Chloroflexota > Anaerolineae > Promineifilales > Promineifilaceae > DATHYN01. The sequence goes on from DATHYN010000318.1 coordinate 3,350, forward strand.
TACATTTGACGGTCACGTTATCGATGTTTAAGGCGCCATTGCCAGATTGGGAGATGTGTAGTTTCATGCTGGTGGCGTTGGCGAGGGGGGTGATATTGTTTTGGATGGTGATCCAGTTGCTGTTGTGACAGCTGTTGCCAGCGGCGTTGCTGTTCCAGACGGTGAGTTGGCCGAGGCTGTTGTTGAGGCTGTCAAAATATTCAGCGACAACCAGTACGTTACAAGCGATAGCGAGGTCGGTGAAGGTGCTTTTGATTTTCAAGCTTACTTCGTGTTGGCTAAAGCGGCTGTTGGGGGTGTCAATAGTGGGGGAGGTGAGGCGACTGGCGCCGTAGTTGGTGATGCTGTAGCCATTGGCGGTGGTGAGTTTCAAGCCGGTGGCGGGGAAGTCGGGGTGGGTGGTGGCCGTCCAGTTGTTGCTGTTGAAGGTAGGGAGGATGACAGATTCACCAGAGCCATTGATGAGGCTCATGCTGTCGGCTAAGTAGATGATGCCGTTGGCGTCTTGGATGTGGAAGCTGAAGCGAAGGAGGCTGACACCATTGGGGACGGTGAACTGTTGGCTGATACTGTCGTAGCCGGTGGTGGTGAACTCTGAGCCGGATTGCCAGATGATGGCTGGTGACGGATTGGTTCCTTTCTCAGCGAGGAATTCAACTTGGAGGTAGGCGGCATTGTTGTTTAACTGGTTACGGATGCTGGCCCAAACTTGGGTGGAGAAGGTGTGTGTGCCTGGTCTGACATTGATGTAGGGGCTGGTGATGGTGGCGTTGGCCATGTTGCTGAGGCTGAGTGCGCTTTGGCCGGTGTGGCTGGTGGCGCTGGTGCCGTTGGTGGTGATGGCGGTGGCCGAGTTGGTGCCACTGGTGGTCCAACTGCCGTTCTCGAAACCAGCATTATCGATGGTTAAGTTGGCCACATTGTTTTGGTCAGTGACCGTTTCTTCGTAGAAAAGGAACGGATTGTAGGTGATTGAGCCATCGGGATTGACTGTTTTGACACGATTTTCACCGTTGTCATAGGCGAAGGTGGTGAGTTCAGTTTGGGTACCGGTGGAGACGACGATTTGGGAGAGGCGATTGAAGATATCAAACTGTTGGTCGTAGTAGATGTTGCCTTCTTGGCGACCGGTCATATTACCGTTGTTGTCGTAGGTATAATCGGTGTGGCTGTTTTGATTAAGGGTGAGGCCATCGACTGCATCTGGTTGGGTGGCATCATACTCATAATCGTAAACGTCATTGAGATTATCGGTACGTTGGATGATGTTGCCTAAGATGTCGTATTGGTAGGTGCGCATGAAGCTGGCGGGGCCACCAACGGCTTGGGCGGAAAGGAGGCGGTCACGATGGTCGTATTCAGGGAAGATGAGGGTTTCGGTGACGCCATCGATATTGCTATTGAAGCCGGTGATATTGCCATTGTCATCGTAGGTGTAGTTGGTGAAGGCGGAGAGGGTGTTGCCATTAGCCACGGCAGAGATGCTTTGGAGACGGAAATTGTTGGCACCAGTTTGGTCGTAGGCGAAGGTGTGGTTAATGGTCGTTTCGAGAGAGCTGTCACCGGCGGTGAAGCTGGTCATTTTGCCGTGAGCGTTGTAGACGGCGTCACTGGCATAGGTTTGCCAACCGTTGAGGCTAACTGCTTGCCCTTGTTGGTTGTAGTCGATGGTGAGGATTTCGCCATTGGGATACCGTAATTGGGTTGGTTTGTCTTGGCGATTGTAGCCGAGGAAAGTTAAGGTGTAGTCACGGTTGTCAATGGTGCGGGTTTGGGAGATGACACGGCCTTGGGTGTCGTATTCGAAATGGTCTTGACCTTGGCCCCAGGTGATGGAGGTGACGGAGCCGATGTTGTTTTGGTCATAGGTGTAGCTGTTGAGGAGGGTGGCTGAGCTGTCACAAACACCGAAGTTGTTGCTTTGGGATTCGCTCAAGATACGGTCGAAGACATCGTAGCTCTTGCATAAGGTTTGATTGTTGCTATCGGTGCGCATGATGAGATTGCCGGAATTGTCATAGGCCGAGGTGAGTGTGCCCATATCGGCATCGGTTTGGGTTAATTGGCGACCAAAGCCATCGTAGGTGAATTGGCTGGCGCGCAAGACTTGGCCATTGGCGGTATCGCTGGGGGTGGCGGTGGTGACGCTTAAGATGTTACCGTAGGCGTCGTATTGTTGATAGGTATCGCTGTAAGGAGCATAAGGGGAGCCAGCGGTGCCGTTACCGGACATTTCCCGAATTAAGGTGTGGCGACCGAAGGGGTCGTAGTAGTTTTGGGTTTGTTGCCCTTTGGCGTCGGTGGCGATGGTGCCGGCTAGGGAGAATTGTTGGGGGCCGAGGGTGGCACCGGTGATGAACATATTCTCTTTAACGATGTATTGATTTGTTTGGGTGTTGCCGTTGGCGGTGGTTACCGTTTGGACGCGGCCGAGGCCATCGTAGCTGGTGTGGGTGCCTGGACGACTGGTATCGAAGGGTAAGAAGTAGGCGCCGTTGGGGTTGCTGGTGGCTTCATACGGGGCGGAGATGTAGATGGGTTGGCCGACGGCATTGAACTGTTTGTTGGTGACAACGGCGAGGTTCCCATCTTTTTCGAGTTGGGTTTGGATGTTTTGGCCGAGGCCGTTGAAGACATCACGTTGCCAAATGGTTTGGCCGTTGCCTTGTTTGGTGTAGATACCCCGTTCTAATGGTTGGCTGACAGTGAGGTTGTCGAGGTAGTAGGTGCCGGTGTTGTGGAAGCGGAAGAAGATGAGGAAGTTATCGGCTTGGTTGTTGCTATCGGGGGTGACAGGGACGGTAACGGTGGTGTTGATGCGTTGCCAGCTGGTGGTGGTGGTGACACAGCCGAGGGTTTGTTCTTGGCCTGGTTGGCCATTGAATTTCATACAGACTTGGCCGCCAGTGGAGGGGGCGTTGCTTTTGATGTAGGCGCTGACGGTGTAGGTTTGGCCTTCGATAGCGTTGTCGATAGCGTGGGTTCCGTACCAGTAATCACCGTTGGTGGAACTGATATCGATGCGGGCTAACGCATTGCCATGTTGGGGAGCGGTGGTAGAGGAAGAGGCGGTTAAGCTGTTTTGGGTATCATATTCGGTCCAATCGTTGAGGCCGATTTCGAAGTCGCCGTTGATGATGGTTAAGGGTTGGGGATGGCGATATTGGTAGAGGATAGTGGGGTCAGCGATGGTATCTTCGTCTTTGATGACTTTTTCGAGACGGCCAAAGGTATCGTAACGGTATTGGATAGCATAGCCGTTGGGGTTGATAACTTTAGTTGGTTGCCAGAAGTAAGGGTTGGCGTATTGGTAGCTGGTGATTTGGCTTGGTGGGGCTTGGGTACCATAGCCCATACGCGTAATGGTGGTGTGGCGCAACCCTTCGGTGTCGAAGTAGGTTAGTTCGCTGGAGCGCAAGGAGGTGGCGAGATTGGCCATACTCCAATGGTAATCTTCGGCTTGGAGGTCACGGCGGAAGTTGATATTGCCGAGGTTGTTGAAGTGGCGGGTTTGGAAGGGGAGGCCGAGGCGGACGCCGCTGGTGTAGTAGCGGTGTTCAACGAAGTAGACTTTGAAGTTGTCGGTGGTGCCAACGGTGGGGAGTTCGGTGGGGAGCTCGACTTGGCCTTCCCAGCGCAATTGGCCGAGGGTTAAGGTTTGGGTATCGGGGTCGGTGTTGTTATCGTAGAGGTAGATTTTGGTGTTATGTAACTTATCGGGGTCATTGGCGAAGGTCATTTCGACGGTGGGGCGGAGGAGCCAGGCGCCGAGGATTTGGTTGGTGGCCGAGTCGAAACGGAGGTCGGTGCGGCTGGCGTATTCAAACCATTGCCATTGGTAGCGGTGCCATTGGTTACCGATCAAGTGAAATTTTTCTTCTTTGGTGATTTGGCCCCATTGTTGGCCACCTTGCAAGGCGGGGTCATATTGGAAAACAAGAGCTGTTTCTTGGGTGTTATTGTTATTGGTGGGGTCGTAGACGATGTTGTGAATTTGGTCGAGGCGAGCGAAGTCATTGACCGCGGTCCAAGACTCAAGGGTATCTTTTAAGCGGACTGTAACTGGGTTGTTGGGGTCCCAAACGGTGTGGCGAATTGTTTTGCCGTTGAGGTAGTAATTGGAGATGTTGAAGAGATGTTCATCTCGTTGGATGAGGTTGTTGTTATGGTCGGTGACATCGACGGTGGCGCGGTCAAAGCCGACGAGGACGTTGCTTTCTTCCCATTGGGGGGTGGTGGGGGGGGTACAGTTGCTTTGGTAGGTTTCAAAACAGGCGGTAGCGGGGGTGCCATTGGGGGAGGAGCGGTGGTAGGTGATATGGCTTTGGGCGACGTTATTGAGGGTGACGATGGGGTGTTTGCCGTAGACGAACTCGACGCCATCCCAGGTGAAGATGCGAGCGACGACGAACCAACGGCCGTTAGCATTGAGCGTCCCATCGTTTTCGTACCGTTGGTAGCCAATTTTGGAGACAGCGCCAAAGCCGTTGTTGATTTGGGTTAAGAAAGGGACACAAGAACCTTCGGTATCACAGGCTAAGGAGTTTTTATCGTAGTTAAAGGTAGTGGCGGGCATAGGGGTGCCGTTGGTAGGCGGGTCGTTTTCATTAGGGCCAGGGACATAATCGTTACCGTAAGAGGTGATGCTGGTGAGCATCCAAAAATCGGTGTAATCATTGTTGGCGTTATGGGTTTTATGGTCACCTTCTTGGTAGGTGAATTGGTAACCAGAGATGGTTTGGTTGTTGTGTTCGACATGGATACGGCTAGGTTGGAAGACGTTAGCGGCCATGTAAGTTTCTTGGCGGACAAAGTCGAAGTTGCGTAAGCGATAGCCGAAGCTGATTTTGGTTTCATTGGTACCGGTGACAACATGGTTGTAGGTGATGGTGTCGATGGCGGTATCGGCTTCGCTGGTATGAGTTTGGCCGTTATCGAGGGTGAAGCTACGGCATTGATGGGTGATAAAGTCTTGGGAACATTGTGTACGGTAGTTGTAGAGGATTTTATTGCCGTAGACGTTGCGCATGGAGTCGATTTTCCAAGTATAGGCAACAAAATCGTTGTTACGAGGTTGGGAATTGTTACGGGTACCAGGTAGGTCGACAGGGGTGACGACTTGTTCTGAATCGGTGGTATAGCCAAAGCGGTATTGGTTGCCATCAGAGGTGGCGACGAGCCAATATTCACCTGTTACGTTAGGGCTGGTGGTGTCGTTGATGAGTTCGATGTATAGATCGGGGCCAGAGAGGGCGGTGTAGCGGCCGTGGCGGCCAGCTTGCGGAATTAATTTATAGCTTTGGCCGTTTAATTGGAGGGTGAAGTGGTGGTTATTGAAATCTTTACAGTTGCCCGTTTGTTGACAAGAGGGGGCAAACATGTGAGAAGCGTAGCCATTAATAATTTGTGCTTGGGGCATGGACCAGCCGGAGCCGAAGCCTTGGCTCATGACTGGGGCACGGAGGTTATCGACGCCACGGCTACCGTAATTGACATTAATGGTAGGGGCGAGGCCGTTGCGACCAGGAGGGAGGTCGAGGGAGTGGTTATAATTAGCGGCACCGGTGAAGGCGGAGGCGCCTGGTGGGTTGAAAGTGTAGCTCCATGGTTGGGGGTCGCCGGTAACGAGATTAAATTCACCGATTTTGTTGGTGGTGAAGCTGATTTCGCCATTGGGGGAGAGGGTGAAAGGGATGGTTTGGCCATCGGGGCCGTGGAGGCGGATATCTTGTTGGGTGGCGTGGGGGGCGAGGTCGGCGATGTTAAGGGTGAGGCCGAGGGGGTTTTTGAGGGAGGTTGTTTTTTCATGGGAGAGGGTGAAGCGGGTGATGAGGCCAGATTGGGCCGCATCGAGTTGATATTGTTCGTGGGGGGTATAGGTGAGGGCATCGAGGTCGGTGGTGGTGGCGGTGAGACGGCCGTTATTGAAACTCGTTTGTTTACCCTCGGCCAAAGCGACCGTTTCACTTTGCAAGGTAGCGGCTAAAGTAAGCCAAGTTTGTTCGGTGTGAGGGGGAATCTCAGCGGCGGTGAAGGTTAAGGGGAGGGAGAGGGCGCGTTGGGTGGAGTGGCCGCGTAATTCGACTTGGATGGTAAGGCTTAAACTGGCTTTGGGGGCTAAGTTGCCTAAATCGATGGTTGGTTGGGGGCCGGTGATGCCATTGTAATGGTAGGTGAGGTGTTGGTTGTAGGGGAGTTGGAGTTGGAGGTCATGGAGGGTGATGTCGGCTTGGTTGGTGTAGTTGATGGTGAGGGGGGTGGTATCGCCCGCTTTGAGGCTGTTGGTGGTGATGGTGGCCGAGGTGGCGAGGGCGGGTTGATTGGTAGTGGCCGTGGGTTGAGTTTGAGGAGCGGCCTCAACAGCAGGGCTGGTGATTTGAGTGAATATGGTTAATAGTAATAAGAGGATTATTACAGAATATTTTTGATAGCGCATAAAATTTCCTTTTCCGATGAGATTAATAAAAGCAAAAACAGAAATAAACACCATAATTGAGGCGTTCATTTCTGTTTATTAGTTCTGTTGTGAAAAATATAACAATAATGTTAGATGTTGGTATTATAGGTGGGGAAAAGGGGAGGAAGTCCGCAAAAAGTCCACAAGGGGGAGGGGAAAAGTCCATAAGATGGTGGGATTGGGGGGGGGAGTAAGTAAATTTCCAGATAGTTTTTGCACAAATCTAAACGCCTAGCAGAGGTGATTGGTAAGAAAAAGTGATAAAACCTTTTGGAAATTAACTTAAGTAATTATTACAAAAGATTTGTGACTTTTTGGTCAAGTATAAATCACAAATCTTTTTTCATAATAACTTATAAAAAAAAAGCGGTACCGAGATTGTATCGGTACCGCTTTTAGTTTAGAAAACTTTAGAAGTAAAGTTTTTTATGGGTTTGGTTATTGGCCGGGGGTGATGGGGTAGTCGAATTGGCCGACGCGTTGGCTGAGGGGAGATTGGAGGGGGGTGGAACCGCAGATTTCTTGGCCGAGGATGATGTAGGTATAGTTGTTGGCGGGGTCACTGCCGGCGCCGGTATCGGTGAAGGTGGAGGCGGAGGTGGTGGTGCAGTTGAGGGCCGAGGTGCAATCGGTGCTAGGGGTGAAGTAAGGGTCGTTGATACCAAACCAGATTTCATATTGTGAGCTGGTGCCAGTCCAGCTGAGGTCGGTATCAGCATTGGCGGGGGTGGCGGAGAGAGAGGTGATGGGGTTTGGTTCGGCGCAGAGGGTCATGGTGACAGGGAGTTGGATTTGGGGGTTAAAGGGGTCGTTGCTATCGACGCAGAGGGTGCCGCTGTAGACGCCGGTGCCGAGGCCGGTGCTGTCGAAGGTGAGGGTGGCGTTATCGGAGCTACTGGCGGCCGTGGTGGTACCGCCACCGCCGGTGACGGTGAGCCAAGGGATGTCGGTTGGGGTGTCGCAGGGGATATCGACGGTTGTGGCGGTTTCGCCAAAGCCACGTATCATAAAATTGCCATCAGGTGCATTGAAGTCAGGTAAACGGCCTAATGAACCATAACTTGATAAATCGGTAATATCAGTGGCATTAAACCCAACCCAACCACGTCCGGGAGATGTATCGGTATCCCAAGCGGCCGGAGATTCGGATGAGCCGCTACCGGCAGTGGTATTAAACATGCCAATTAAGACATCGCCGGAGCCGTTAAAGCGTACATCGGGGATGGTATATACATTCCAGGCGTTGAGAACCGATACCTGAGCGGTAAAACTGCCCATAAAAGTGGCATTAATGATGTTGCCGTCACCATCCGTATCTTCAAACAAAAGAATGGTAAATTCTTCACCAACATCGACACCGAAGCCACTGAGAAAGAGGACCGATACTTCTTGTAAATCAAATGGATATTCACCGCTGGCTGGCGTAAATTGGTTAAGCCACAAAAAGTTGGTTATGCCGGTAAACCCAATTCGGTTGGCAGAGCCATCATCAAGTTGAAGATTGACAGGGGCTAATGAATTAAGATTAGGTTGAGGCGTGGTGTGGGGAGTTTGTGTATGGGGGGGGACGGTTGGTTTGATGATTGTAGGGGATAAGGTTTGCACAGTGGGGGGCGTGGTGATATCTAGAGGTACGGCATAGGTTGCTTGTAAAGAAGGGGTTGAGGGGCTTAGTACGGTATCCTTCTGGGTAGGGGCGAGGGTGGTGAAGGTGGTATTGTCTTCAGTGATGGACCAGGTCAAATTGGCACCACCGATATTGCTGATGACCACTGTTTGTGTGATTTGGGTATCAACTAGTTGCCCTGATTCAACCGTGGTGGGATTGATGCTTATTTCGGCGGGGGCGGTACCTGGGCTATTAATGGTAAAAGATAGGTCATAAAGTTGGATATCATCGGTACTATCGCCGGAGATACGGATGAATTTGGTGCCGGGGGCGCCGAGGTTGATATTGGCGAGGGTTTCGGCCGTGCCGGCGCCACTGCTATTACCAGTGGCTAAAACGGTACTACCATCGGAGTCGATGATTTCAATAGTTAAGTCATGAACATTGAGAGAGTTGATGTTGGTGCCAGCGGTACAGGAGCCGTCTCCATTTTGGACACCATCTAAGTAGGTTAAACCGATGGGGGTGGCAGTGACATCGAGCTCTTTATTGGTGGCGATGGAGAAGCTATACCAATCGGTATCGGTGTTATCGTCGATGCTGACTTGTTGGACATCGATTTGGACACCATCAGCAGGGGCGCCTAAATTGGTGGCGGCGGTGTCGCTATCGTTGGGGTTGCCAACAAGTTCGTTGTAGTCACCGTATTGACGTTGGGCGGCGCGGACATCATCATGTTGCGGGCCGATAAAGCTGGTGGTGACAAAGGGTTCCATCAATTTGGTTTGGTTAATGGGGCAGACATGTTCAATGCCCATACCATGGCCGTGTTCATGGGAGATGACATTGTGGAAGGCGGTGTTTAAATTGCCTGAGGTGTAGAAACTGTCGGGCGAATCGATTTTCATATCACCGGCGGCACTGCCACTGGGGTAGAAGTTGTAGGCTAGGATGTTACTATTGCCATCGATGGTACAGCCACCGATGCGGATATCGCCACGAACGTTCAGTATGCCACCACTATTAGGCCAAGCCGCGGCATCATCATTATTTTCGCGGATGTAAATATTGCCAGTAATAGTGGCCCATTCATCGAAGATTTCTTCGATTTTGTTTTGCCAAACACCAGCGCCATAGAGGGCATTCATATCAGCGATCAACGTACTGTTACAGGCGGTATCCTGGGCAAATTGGGCCGGCATAAAGGTGCCATCAGGGATGATGCTCCAAGTGAGGGTGACAGAATCGCCTTGGCCGCTTCCGCCAGCATTAGAAGCGGTATTGCTCGGTGCCCAGTGGCTATTGACATTGTAATGGTTGATGGGGCCTTGGCTCCGGTAGATTTGGGCGACATATTCTTTGGGGGTATTTTTGTCGAAGAGGACATGGGGATGATTATCGGGATGATTATCGGGATGGTTATCGGGATGGTTATCGGTTGATGTGGTGTTGATAGATGTTGTTGTGGGGGGGAGGGAAGATCGTGTTAAATGAATAGCAGTGATTATAGAGAGAGCGGTGATAACAATTGATAAAAGTAAAAAGTTAGGATGCTTATTGGGTCGGAATAAGTGGGTAAAAGAGCTTTTCATAAGATTTCCTTTGTATATGGTTGTTGGTTAAATGCCTTACTTAACGTAAGTTTGGCACAATTAGCGCAAAACTTGGGCTAACAGTTTAAAAGAATTGTTTGATAGTGGCTAATGAGTGTTGATAATGGTATTTGATTTGGGTGGGTGGGTAGCGGTGTTGAGGGGCGTGGGGGCAGGCGAGACGGGCCAAGCAGCGGGAGGCGCAGGGAGAGTGGGGTTGGAGGCGGTAGGTGGCGCAGGTTTGCCAATCGAAGTGGGTGGGGTGGGTGGCTTGGGGGGGCAGGCGGTGAGGCATGGTTTGTGGTGGCAGGTGAGGCAGGGGGAGGGGGCTGTATTGGGGGAGGTGAGGGGGAGGGGGGCGGTGGTGACGAGGGCGGCGCGGTAGGCGTACCAGAGGCCGTAGTGGGGGTGGATGCCGAGGCCGAGGGGGGTGGGGTGGCTCCAGCCGGCGAGTTGGCCGAGGGGCATTAAGGGGGTTGCTTGGTATTGGGGGTAGAGAAGGTGATATTGATGTTGCGGGTGTTGTTGGCGGAAGTAAGTGGCGATAGTTTCCTGGGTATAGGTATCGATGGGATTGGTGGTATGGTCGGTGAGGTCAATATGGGCGGTTTGAAGGGCTGTCCATAGTTGGGTGCCAGCATGAGCAAGGAGGAGTAGGTAGGGATATGATGGTGTATTGGGTATTAGAGGGGTTAGGGCTTGTTGCAGGGTCTGAGGCAGATGTTCTATGGAGAAAACGGCCTGGAGGTTGAGGCCGGCCTCGGCCAAACTAGGGATTGGTACTGTCCTGTGCATACTTAACACCTGAAAATGGATCAAACGATAAAACAGCGATAATTGAATTATTGATCACTGTGCTTTATAATAACCTTTTATTTACCAAAGGCGCAAATGTCAATTTGAACGATGCGTGTACTTATAAGGAATGTGTGTGATGTATAAATCGAACTATTATTTATTATTGGTTCTATTGTGTGGTTTATTGTTAGTTGCTTGTGGGGGTGGTGAAACAGAACCTGAGGCCAACAGCAATAGTAATGATACCAGCAATACGACAGAAACGGAAGTGGGGACAGATGATGGTGAAAGGGGTAGTGAGCCGGAGATGAAGCCAACGGCCGTTGCCTTAGACAGCAATGACGACGAAACTTCGACCGAGGATACGGGTTCAACCACTAATGATGAAGCACCAACGGGGCCTATGGCTTTATCTTTTAACCCCTCACGCGACATTAAGTTAGATGCGTTACAAACTTATCGGCTTGATTTAACGATGAATTTTGAAGGGACTGATGGGGATGGCAACGCTGTTTCGGCTGGTATGGTCGGCCAAGTCATGATTTCGAAAGAGCCGCCGGCCAGCAGTTTAAGCTTAACGATGACGGGTATGGAAGATGAGTTAGGTACAGAAGAGTTAACATTTACAAGCGTTCAACTTGGTGATGCGTTCTATTTAGATATGGGTGAACTCGGTTGTATGACTGGTTCATCCGCTGATATGGGGGAAATGGTGGCTGAATTTGATTCGTTAACTGATCCTAGTGAAATTATGAGTGAGATTGAGGATGCGCCGTTTGTGGGGGTTGAAACCCATGGTGGTGTGGCTAGTGATTGTTACGAGTTTGATGAGTCAAATTTGACTGAAGAAGAAAAAGAAGGGGTTGAGAGCGGTACAGGTAAGATTTGTATTGCTCAAGAAGGGGAATATGTGACCTATATTTCGTTAGATGTGGTTGGCGAAGATGATGTTTTTGAGACGGGTGGCCAAGGGCGCATGTTCTTTGAAATGGCGTTTACGGATGTCAACGAAACATTCAAGATTGATCCGCCAGCAACGTGTGATGCGGTCGAATCTTTAGGGTACCCTGTATTGGATGATGCTACTGACATGGCTCAATTTGGGAGCATGATGACATATGGTACAACAACCTCATTCAATGATGCTATCGATTTTTATCGGGCTGAGATGAGCGCCTTAGGGTACAGTGAAGGGGATGATACCTTAATGCTTGATAACAGCATGGCTAGTATGAATTTTAGCAAGGATGGCGACACGGTAACGGTGGCTATTATTGTTAATGGGGAAACGGTTCAGGTGACTGTGGGGCAAGAGTAGGTTTGTTTAATGAATTAAACCTGTGGATGAGTTGCTGCCTGTGTTGTTAGGGTAGATTTCTCGACTTCGTTCAATCCTTGATTTAGAGGTGGGGCTTGTCGAGTGGGGGGCGGATTGAACTGCGCTCGAAATGACGTTGGGAAAGGGGGGGAGTTGTCGAATTCAGGCTGTTGAGGTTGTTCGTCTCTTGATTTAGAGGTGGGGCTTGTCGAGTGGGGGGCGGATTGAACTGCGCTCGAAATGACGTTGGGAAGGGGGGGCCGAACTCTGGTTGTTGAGGTTGTTCATCTAAAAGTGTTGAATCTTTTAGGTGAACAACTTGGGGAGTGGCTAAGAAATAGCTGGCTAAAAAATAGATTGCCCTGTTTTAATGGTAAATAGCTCTAAAGCTTTGGTGCCGATAAGTGAGTTGCCTGGCTCATTTAGTTCGGGTGACCAGACAGCTATTGTCAACATACGGGGCATGATGGCCACAATACCACCACCAACGCCGCTTTTGGCGGGTAAACCAACACGAAAAGCGAAATCACCGACGGCGTCATACAAGCCACAGGTCAGTAATAATGAGTTGACACGTTTGGCTTGGCTACGGGTGAGAATGCGTTGGCCGGTTAAGGGATGGAAGCCGCCATTGGCTAAATAAAGGGTGGCGCGGGCTAAATCGAGACAAGACATACGCAGAGAACAGTGTTGGTAGTAGACATTGAGCACTGTTTGCACATCATTATCGAGACGGCCAAAGCTTTTTAGAAAATTAGCGAGGGCGGCATTGCGGTGTCCGGTCTCTTTTTCTGATTGGGCTACTTCAGGGTCATAAGCGATGGTTTTATCGTTGGTGATGGTGTGGATGAAGTCGAGGATGCTTTGGGCACCATTATCGGTGTGAGAGCAGATATGGTCGGTGACGATATGGGCGCCAGCATTGATGAATGGATTGCGTGGAATGCCTTGTTCATATTCAAGTTGAACGAGAGAGTTAAAGGGGTTGCCTGATGGTTCACGGCCGACACGTTCCCACAGTTTTTCGCCAACCAATTTGATAGCTAGGGTGAGGGTAAAAAGTTTGGATACGCTTTGGGTGGAAAAACGTTCAGCGGCATCGCCGACGGTAAAAACTTCGCCGTCGACGGTCTGGATAGCGATGCCAAACTTTGTGGGTGGGACTTGGGCGAGGGCAGGAATATAATCAGCCACTTTGCCGCGGCCAAAATAAGGCTTTATTTCTTCCGCAATTTCATCAAGAATGGGTTGATAATTCATGATCTTGAGCCTGTTGTAACTGTTCTTCTAAATTGGTTAAAAGTTTGGTTTCAAATTGGGCTAAACCGATATTGGGAAAGCGGTTAAGAGAGGCTTGGCCCGCTTGGATAGCGGTGGCAGCGGTGTCAAGTTCGCCGTTGGCTAAGGCGACAGCGGCGAGGGCGCGATATTGGCGTGGTTGCCCGTGGCGAGCCTGCTTGACTTGCTTTAACCACCGAGACGCTTGTTCCTGTTCCTGTTCGTGGGTGGCTAAGAAGTAGGCGGTTTCGAGGGCGAGGGTGGGGGTGTGGGGGGTGATCCAGCCAGAATCCATCGTTTGGGCTTGTTTTAGGAGTTGGCTTGCTTCGGGGATGAGGTCCATGTCGAGGGCCCAGTAGTAGGCGAGAAGGCGAGCGCTAATGTCATCGTAGAGGGTGACGCGGTCGGCGTATTGAATAGCTTGTTGGACATAGTAGCGAGTCCAAGCGGACGGCCGTTTACCGTTGCGGGCTTCTCCTTCGATAGCTAACAGATGGAACCAGCGTTTAGCGCGCGGGCCATTTTGGATGAGGGTGATAAGACGGTTGGCATCGGTGGGGAAGTTGAAGCTGTAGTAGGCGGGGCGCATGGCGATGAGGAACATGAAGCCGGAGATGAGGCCGAGGGCAGCTATAGATTCTTGAAGCCAAAGGTAGTTGGAGCTAAAAGGTTGGTAGCCGATTTGATTGAAGAAGTAGTAACAGAGAAGGGCTAAGAGGAAGCTAGCGAGGGGGCCGCCACCGATGAAGATGAGCAGACGGCGGCGTAAGTTGTCTTGGCTGGGTGGGGCACAAGCGGTGAGGCCGTTGAAGGGGCTGAGGGTGAATTGGAAGCGGAAATGCCAACGGCCGTTTTGCTTATACCAATGAAACGGCCCTAACAAAAGCGTATGCACTGGCATTCGAGCTATCTGTGCCCCCAGAATATGCCCAATTTCATGAATGGTTGAGCTAATAAAAGGGATAATGAGGGCAGCTAGGATTAATAAAAGACCATTATGAAATAGGGAGCCACTGGGCTGAAAACGGGCCCGATAGGAGATGGCATCACTGGCTAAAACTGGCGGAATAAACAAAATATAGATGGAAAGGCCAACTATAGTACGCCAAAGAGTGACATAAGCGGGCGTATGTCGCGGCATTTCATGAAAAGAGCGTGGAATTTGCAGGAGAAAATCCTCTTTAAGTGGCTAAATAGGGGCGTAATCCGTGACGATCGGCCACCCAGCGTTGGCCGCGTTCCGGGTTTTTCGCGATAGCTAACACTTGGGCGATTTCGTATGGTTTGACTAAAAAAACATCAGAGCCAGCGTTGTAAGCGCCATGAAAAGCTTCTTGTGAATCATCCATGGTAGCAAATACGATGAACGTACTGTCGCTTTGTTGGCGAATGGCATCTACCACTTTGATACCTAACATATCAGGCATATGCATATCGACAAAAGCGAGGTCATAAGTCTGTTGTTCGAGGGCGGTCAACCCCTCTTGGCCGTTTTTGGCGACATGAATCGTATAATCAGCTAATTTGAGAACTTCTTGCAAAACAGTGCGGTTACTTAGATCATCATCAACTACAAGAGCAAAGGGCATAAATAGAGGTATCCTTTTATATCTGTTTATCTAATTATTGTGCTGTCCACACCGATTCACCACGTAAAAGTTTATGAATCCATTCTGGCAGACGGCGGGCGTCAATCGGTTTGCCAATAAAACCATCAAAGCCTGCTTGATGTACCGCTTCAATATCATGGCGCATTACATTGGCGGTGACGGCAGCTACTGTTGTATCCTTATAAGCGGCATGGGCGCGAAGCTCTTTTAAAATCGCGTACCCATCTTTACCGGGCAGTTGTAGATCGAGTAAAATCAAATCAACGCCATGGGGGTAATTGTTTTCTAGATAAGGGATTACATGGCTATCAATAGCGGCCATATTGTCTGGTTTGATGCCCGCTAATTGTAATAATTTGCGCAAAACCAATTGATTATTTTCGTCATCTTCAACTATTAAAACAGTTGCTTCACTCGGCTCAGTCATACTCATCTCCTTGTGCATTATGTTGTAAGGCACGGCGTACAGCTTTTTCTAATTGTTCATCTGTAAAACTACCTTTTTGCAGTAGTTGTGCCGCTTTTTCTTTCAAAAGCTGACGTTCTTGATTGGTGACATCCTTGGCCGTGACAACAATTACAGGAATTGTAGCTGTCTCAGGATTATTACGCAAGGCGGCTAAGACTTCAAACCCATTCATATTGGGCATCATCAGATCCAGAATGATGACATCTGGTTTTTCTTGTTGGGCACGGGTTAAGCCGGCGGTACCATCGGCGGCGGTATGAACTTCATAACGCATATCGGCGAGCATGTGGGCGATAATATCGCGCGCGTTGGGGTCATCATCGACCGTTAGGATTTTGCCGCCGGGTCCAATGAGTTGGGCGATCGCTTGGCGGATGGCCAGATGGTCAAGGGGTTTGATGAGGTAGTCATCGGCACCTAATGAAAGGGCGGTGCGTTCTTTGTGCAGGATACTGCTGATAATAATCGGGATATCTTTGGTTTCGGGGTCGAATTTGAGATTTTGAAGAAGGTCCCAACCATCTTTATAGGGCATGAGGATATCGAGGATAACGACATCGGGTTTGTGTTGGCGGACGGTGGTGAGGGCTTGGCGACTATCGCCTAATTTGAGGACTTGATACCCTTGGGCGAGTTGTTGAGCGACCAGTTCATGGGCGATGGGGTCGTCATCGATAACGAGCACTTTGACTTCTTGGCTATGGTGGGATTTTAGTTCTGTATCGAGACTGGTGTCAGCTACGGTGTGTTGGGGTAGGGTGAAAAAGAAGGTGGAGCCGACGCCAGGTTCACTCTCGGCCCACATTGTGCCGCCATGTAGTTCAACAAATCGTTTGCTAATGGGTAAGCCTAAACCAGTGCCACCAGTTTTACGCGTCATGGCCCCATCGACCTGAACGAATTCGGCGAACGCTTTGTCGATATTTTCTTTTTTGATACCAATACCGGTATCTTGAATAGCAATGGTAATCCATTGTTTATCGGTGACAGAAGCGGAGAGGGTGATATGGCCTTCATCGGTAAATTTAGCCGCATTGGATAACAGATTAAAGAGGACTTGGCGTAAGCGGGTGCGATCGGCACGAACGAGAGGGAGGTTTTTAGGAAAGTCGCGGCGGAGTTCGACCGGTTTATCTTTGACTAAGCTTTGGGCGGAGGCTATGGTGCTATCAAAGATAGTGGGTAGTTTTACTTCTTCGAAATATAGTTCGAGATGGCCGGCTTCAATTTTGGCTAAATCGAGGATATCATTGATGAGGTTGAGGAGATGTTGGCCGGCATCACTGATGCGTTCGATCATGCTTGTTTGGCCATCGTTGAGTGGGCCTTCGGTGCCGAGGGTGAGCAGATAGGCGAAATTGATGATTGAGTTTAAGGGGGTGCGAAGTTCGTGGGACATATTGGCTAAGAATTGGGATTTGAGTTCGTTCGCTTCTTCCGCTTGTTGGCGGGCTGTTTCGGCGCTGGTAAAGAGGCGGGCGTTGGCCCAAGAGGTGGCGATTTGGTCAGCGAGTGTGGTTAAGACGATGAGGTCGTCTTGTTGGAAGGCGTTTGGTTGGCGGCTGTGGAGGTTGAGGATACCGATAATTTTTTGGTTATGACGTAGAGGTAAGGCGATTTCGGATTGGGTTTGAGGGAAGCGGTCAGGGCGGCGGTAGCGGCGATTTTGGTGGACATTGTCGATGATGATCGGTTGTTCACTGAGGGTGGCGTGGCCAACGGCCGTTTGATGGTCAACTGTGAAGGTTATTTGTTCTTGTTTCGGCGCATCTTGCTGGTCGCGGGTGGCGGTAGCGGCTAATTCTAAAACCCCCTCGGCCTCTTTGTAGCGAAAGAGGGAAACGGCATCATAATCAAATGTGTTGCAGATGAGGCGCGTTGTTTGGGGTAATAGTTTGGCGGGGGTATTGATATTGGTCGCGGCTTGGCCAACGCGATTAATGAGCCGTAATTCTTCAGCTTGTTGGCGGATATCTTGGGTGCGGGAAGCGACTTCATTTTCCAGATTGTTATAAAGTTGGTCGAGTTGGAAAATCATCTGGTTGAAGGTGCGGGCGAGGAGGCCGATCTCGTCATCGCTGGTGACGGGGACTTGGGTGGAGAAGTCGCCGGCGGCGACTTGGGTAGCGGTGCTGGTGAGGGCGATCATCGGTTTGGCGATTTGGCGGGAGAGCCAGTAGACGGCGCCGGTGAGGAGGATGGTGGTGGCGAGGCCGATGAGGAGGATGGAGAGGCCGAGGCGGCGGGCGGGGTAGAGGGCTTCGGCTTGGCTTATTTCAGTGATGAGGGCGGCCTCTAGTTCTGGTAGCCAGCGATAGACGCCAAAAACGGGGGTTTGGGCATAATTGTCGTAAGTGGCTTGTCCATTTTGGCCGGTGATGGCGGTATCGATGCCGAGGGTGTGCACGCCACGAGGGTAGGCGCTCATATCAATATCTTGGCCAGAAACAAAGTTGTTGAGGGCATCAACCAGATAGGTTTCGCCACTTTCGCCTAAGCCGGTACGTTCGAGAATAATCGAATTCATACGGGCGAGGTCGAGATGAACGGCTAAAACGGCTAATAGGGCATTATCATCATTATCAAAAATAGGTGTAGCGATGGTAATGGTTGGTTGGCCGGTTAAGGGTGAGAGGTAAATCCCTTGCGTAAAGGTGGCGTCACGCCCCTCGATATAATAACGATCATCAAGCCGGTACCGGCCTTCATTGGCTTGGTTAGTGGATAGGAGGATTTGGCCACCAGTAGGTGACAAGATAAAAATCTCTTGGAAGTCGGCGCGTTGTTGTTGAATTGTGGTGAAATAGGTGGCTAATGGGGTGTATACAATGTCTTGAAATTGGTCCGATGTTGGTGGCAGGGTGAGAATTTGGCTAAGCGGTTGTTGCACTTCTTGTAATGAAGCTAGCCAGACAACATCTTGTTGTTGATCTTGCAACCAACGAATAAGCTCATCTTCTTTGAGAGTGGCGGTGACATCTAAGCGGGCATAGATTGATTCGGTTAATGCTTGCTGGGCTTGGCGAAAAGCGATTAGACTGACGATAATAACAGTGGCTATCGACAGAAACAAAAAGTATGAGACGAGGCGCGCCATTAAGGTGCGTGGTCGGAAAGCAAGCAAAGAGCGTATCATTTTTCAATATTTAAAAGGGGAGGGCCAGCCGCGTTTCATCAGCTGACCCTCCGGGCGTATCAATATTTGGTTAGCAGGTCACGTTGGTATTATTCATCATCTTCTACCGAAACTTGGTCTAAATAATAGTTTTCGGCGGCCCGAGGCTCATAGTTTTGCACGCGGGTGGTGATGGCTTCAAACGTTACTGGTTCATAGAGATAGATAAATGGGGGGTTGTCGTACATGTATAGTTGCAGTTCGGCGTAAAGAGCGGCGCGGTCGCCATCATCGACGGTGGTTGAGATTTGGTGGAGGTAATCGTCAATGGTTTCTTCTGACCAGGCGGAGTAGCTTTGTTCCCAGCCGCCGAGGGCACCGACCAAGCGATTGTACGCTTCGTTGGTGGCAACGGACCAGC
Organism: Anaerolineae bacterium; assembly: GCA_035459145.1. Taxonomy (GTDB): domain Bacteria; phylum Chloroflexota; class Anaerolineae; order Promineifilales; family Promineifilaceae; genus DATHYN01. Next base: position 22,017 of record DATHYN010000318.1, read on the forward strand.
TGTCACCGAAGAGGGGAGGGAGCTCTTTCTGGGCTTCTAAATCCCAATAAGCGCCAGATTCCATCAGTTCGAGGTTAGTCGTGATACCGACTGCTTCTAAATCAGCTTTAATGCTTTCACAAACTTTTTCGAAGTTAGCGTAAGCATCGGCGGGGCAGGCGAAATCCATGCTGAAGCCATCGGGGTAACCAGCTGAGTCTAGTAACTCTTTGGCTTTTTCGGGGTCGTATTCATACGGTTCGATACCATAATCGTAGCCCATGTCACCAGGGGTGATGAGGCCGGTGGCTAAACGGCCGTAACCATCAAAATATTCGTTAAGGATGGTTTGCCGATCGATAGCATAATTCATCGCTTGACGCACCAACGGGTCGATGGTGGGTTGGTCGAGGCCAGTGGTTAAGTTGTTGAAGGCGATGTAGTAGACGCGATTAACAGGGTAGCGAATCGTTTGGACAGAATCGTTACCGATGAGGGCGGCAGCGCTTTCTGGATTTAAGCGGGTGGCGATATCGATTTCACCAGCTTGAATAGCGGCTAAACGATCTTCGGTTTCGATAATTGATTTAAAGATAAGGGTTTCGACTTTAGGTGTTTCTTCCTCCCAGTAGTTTGGGTTGGCTTTGAAGGTAAGGGTATCACCTTCCCAACTTTCGAACATGAAAGGACCGGTGCCAACGGGGTTGGTGGCAAAGCCTTCGTCACCAACTTCGGCGAAGTATTGGGGAGGCGTAGCGATCCAGCGCTCGGCCACAATATTCAAGAAGAATGGATCCCGTTCTGGCGTTGTGGCTTTGATTGTGTATTCATCAATAACTTCAACATTGCTGGCGCGATTCCATTGGTCACTATAGACATGTTGTTCTTGTTTGTTGCGTTCCCAAGAGAAAAGCATCGCTGCAGCGTTGAACGGTTCTCCATTGTGGAAAGTGACATCGCGGCGTAAATTAAAGGTGTATTCTAGACCATCAGGAGAGATTTCCCAGCTTTCAGCTAAAGCGGGAACTTTGGTGCCAGCATCATCGATCCAGATTAGGGTGTCGTAGAGTTGAATGGAAGCGTTGTAAGCGTTTCGTTCAGAGGTGTTAACGAGATCGAGGGAGTTGGGGATGGTGGTGATAGCTACGGTTAGGGTACCTTCTGGTTTGTAGACAACGGGGGTGTTCGTTGGCTCTGGCTCAGCGGTAGGAGGCGCTTGGGTAGCGGCCTGATCGGGCTCATTGCTGTCGGTGTCTGTGCCACCAGAACAAGCAATTAGGATGGATGTTAAGAACAATAAGAGCATGATACTGCGCAAACGATAAACCAAAGACATTAGGTCTACTCCTTTGTAAAAGTGACGAAAGCCATAACAAATTGTACTGTGGTTATGGCTGGAAACGATATAGAGCACTTTTTGCTAAGTTTATTATGATAACAAACTTGCCGGCAACTGTGAGGTTCCCTTTCCTAATTTATAGTATACCACGATTAAGGGGTTGGTGGGTAAGAAAAGTGTAAAGTTTCAGCAATTCTCAATCTGAGAAATAGTTGGCTTAGATTGAGAATTGCTGAATTTTCTATGGCACAACAAGGGCAACGTCAAACTCTGCCATCTCGTTCGATGTAATCACTGCCCCATTACAAACAGCTTTTACCACATAATAAAAGTTCTGAGCCGGATCGCCCGTGGTGGGCAACAGCACCCCCGAACTTTGGTTGGTATAGGTTGCCACAGTTGGGGCAACATATGGCATGTTTTCTTCATAAATGTCATACACACAACCAGTCGTTGGTGTATTCCAACTCAACATCACATTACTACCTGACAACGTTGCATCCAAATCAAGAACACAATCATTGTTACGGTATACGGTTGCCACGGGGTTACTCGCACTATCCTCCCCAGTTAGCAGAATGTCGAGATCGCCGTCGTTGTCATAGTCGCCCCAGGCCACACTACTATAGTACACCCCAGTCAACCCCGCCCCAATGTCGGTGAACATGCCGGCATTATTCTGGTACACCTTCGCCACTTCATTACCCCCATTATCCCCGCCAGTGAGGAGGATATCGAGGTCACCATCGTTGTCATAGTCCCCCCAGGCGGCACTGCTAGACCAGACCCCAAGCAACCCCGCCCCAATGTCGGTGAAACTGCCAGCATTGTTCTGGTACACATTCGCCACTTCATTAAAGGCAGTATCCCACCCCGTGAGGAGGATATCGAGGTCGCCATCGTTGTCATAGTCGCCCCAGGCCACACTGCTATACCAAAGGCCAATCAACCCCGCGCCAATGTCGGTGAAAATGCCATCATTGTTCTGGTATACATTCGCCACGCGAATACCCCCATCAGTGTACCCAGTTAGTAGAATATCAAGGTCGCCGTCGTTGTCATAGTCGCCCCAGGCCACACTGCCATTCTGACTACCAGGCAACCCCGCGCCAATGTCGGTGAAACTGCCGGCATTATTCTGGTACACTTTTGCCACGAGACCACCCCCACTAACTTCCCCAGTGAGGAGGATATCGAGGTCACCATCGTTGTCATAGTCGCCCCAGGCCACACTGCTCAGCCAAATGCCAGTCAACCCCGCGCCAATGTCGGTGAAACTGCCAGCATTGTTTTGGTACACCTTTGTCACGGGAACATTCCCACTATCCTGCCCAGTGAGGAGGATATCGAGGTCGCCATCGTTGTCATAGTCGCCCCAGGCCACACTGCTCCCCCAAACGCCAGTTAACCCTGCCCCGATGTCGGTGAAACTGCCGGCATTGTTGCGGTACACCTTTGTCACGCGAGTACTCCCACTATCCTGTCCAGTGAGGAGGATATCGAGGTCGCCATCATTGTCATAGTCGCCCCAGGCCACACTGCTGGCAGAAACCTCAGTCAGCGACACCGTGCTGGCGGTAAAGCCACCGGCACAGCGGTTGGTCACAGGACCTGCCGTAAAGTCCCACTGGGTGGGGGCTAAGGTAGAGCCCCCGGTGCTATTAATGTCAGCAGTGGCTATCACCTGCACTTGTTCCCCAGCAAACAGGTCGCGGTTGGGGTTCAGCGTAATGGTGTCGCCGCTCACACTCAATGTGCCCGTCAGCAACCCACCAAATCCCGTATGGGCGGCAAAGCTGGTGCTAACCACACTGGCAGCGGCCACATCGGCATCAAAAATAGCGGTAATATCCGTATCTACGGCCACACCAATAGCATGAGTAGTGGGCGTATGGCTAGTCAAGTTGAGACAATCGTTGTTGCGGTACACCTTTGCCACGCGATTACTTCCACTATCTACACCCGTGAGGAGGATATCGAGGTCGCCATCGTTGTCATAGTCCCCCCAGGCCACACTACTGATGTCAACCGCCGTCAGCCCCGCCCCAATGTCGGTGAAAGTACCGGCATTATTTTCGTATACGGTTGTCACGGGATTACCAAAATTATCCTCCCCAGTGAGAAGGATATCGAGGTCGCCATCGTTGTCATAGTCGCCCCAGGCAACACTACTCAGTCGAACTTTAGTCAACCCCGCCCCAATGTCGGTGAAAGTGCCGGCATTATTTTCGTATACGGTTGCCACGCGAGTACCCCCACTAACCCACCCAGTGAGAAGGATATCGAGGTCGCCATCGTTGTCATAGTCGCCCCAGGCAACACTGCTCACCCGAACTGCAGTCAGCCCCGCCCCAATGTCGGTGAAAGTACCGGCATTATTTTCGTATACGGTTGTCACGGGATTACCGCCACTATCCTCTCCAGTGAGAAGGATGTCGAGGTCGCCATCGTTATCATAGTCGCCCCAGGCAACATTACCTTGCCAAACGCCAGTCAACCCCGCCCCAATGTCGGTGAAAGTGCCGGCATTATTCTCATACACGGTTGCCAAGCGAGCACCCCCCAGACCGAACCCAGTGAGGAGGATATCGAGGTCGCCATCGTTGTCATAGTCGCCCCAGGCGACACTGCTACTCTCAACGCCAGTCAACCCCGCCCCAATGTCGGTGAAACTGCCGGCGTTGTTTTGGTACACCTTCGCCAGGCGATTACCCAAACTATCCCGCCCAGTGAGGAGGATATCGAGGTCGCCATCGTTGTCGTAGTCGCCCCAGGCTACATTGGACTCACTGCCGCCGTAAACGCCAGTCAACCCCGCGCCAATGTCGGTGAAACTGCCGGCATTATTCTGATACACCTTTGCCACGAAAATATTCCCACTATCCTGTCCAGTAAGGAGAAAATCGAGGTCGCCATCGTTGTCATAGTCGCCCCAGGCGACACCGCCTCCCCAGACCCCAGTTAACCCCGCGCCAATGTCGGTAAAGCCACCGGCACAGCGGTTAGTCACAGGACCTGCCGTAAAGCCCCATTGTGTCGGGTTGGTCAGGCTCATGCCGGCGGTACTGCTGATGTCAGCTGTGGCAATGACTTGCACCTGTTCCCCTGCAAACAGGTCGCGGTTTGGGTTCAGGGTGATGGTGTTCCCCGTTACAGAAAGTGTGCCAGTGAGCAGTCCGCCAAATCCGGTGTGAGCGGCAAAAGTGGTGCTGTTCACAGTAGAGGATGCCACGTCTGCATCAAAAGTGGTGGTGATGTCGCTGTCTACCGCCGTGCCAGTGGCATTGGTGACAGGGGTGTGGCTGGTCAGGTGAAAGGGGGCGAGGATGGCTTCAGACCTAATCTCTTCTTGGTAAGAGGTATGGGCGGTGGGGGGGGGAAATAGTAGGGCGAATAGGGAAATGCCAGTAATTCCCAGTACAAACAGGCAAAGTAGGCTACGTTTCAACATTAAATTTTCTCCTGAGGTGATAGTGTGATTGAATAGTTGCTTAGAGATTGAATAGTGGCTTAGATTGCACAAGGGTTTGCTTGTGGGGGCTACTTTTTCAGCCATAGCCCAGCAATTCTCAATCTGAGAAATAGATGGCAAGGAAAGAAAAATATGGTAGCTTCTCAATTTTGCGGAGGAACAACCAATGGAACAAGCCTTATCACTTAACAAAATCATGGAACGATTAAAAGAATCATGGCAAAGTCTACCAGATTACCGCAGAGTAAACAACAATACTCGTTAACCTGAGTTCGATAATGAATTAAGCCGATGTGAGTATTGGTTGGGGTATTGTTAGGGCGGATTTCTCGACTCCATTTTACCCTGTGGCGATTGGTAGGTTCTAAAGGGGAAGGGCGGGTAAAATTCCGCTACTAATGACCTTCCTAAAATCTGACAATAACCAAAGCAGAACAATGGGGTGCGAATAGATAAATTGACGACAAAGCTTATATTACTTAACATAATGTTTGGGTGGTGTGCGAAAAACTAGC
>DATHYN010000319.1:0-2790 GCA_035459145.1 Anaerolineae bacterium
GTGTTCATGGTGCCAATGAGGTAGAGGTTGGGGGGGAGTTGGAAGGGGGTGCCACTGGCGAGGTTGATGGTTTGGTGGCGGTATTCGAGGAGGTACATGAGTTCACCCATGACGTGGGCGAGGTTGGCGCGGTTGATTTCGTCGATGATGAGGAGGCAGGGGGCAGTGGTTTGGCGGGCGTGGTGGCAGATGTCGAGAAAACGGCCGTTTTGCCAACGATAAGTAAGTTGACCAGTCTCGGTGAGGAAAGGGCGTAGCCCTTGAATAAATTCTTCGTAGGTGTAAGCGGGATGAAATTGGATGAGGGTGGCGAAGCCATCGGTGTCGGTGGTGAGGTGTTGGGCGAAGCGTTGGGCGGTGTAGGTTTTGCCGGTGCCGGGGGGGCCGTAGAAGATGAGTTGGCCTTTGCGCTGGAGGGCTTGTTGCCATTGAGGGAAGTTTTCTTGTTCGGCGGGAGTGAGGGGGTGGTTGGCGGTGAAGTAGGTGAGGGCTGGGGGTGGGGAAGGTGTCGTGTTTGGGGGTGGTGAGGGGTTATCGGTGTTGGTTTCGGCGAGGTGGAGGGGTGAGGGGGCGGGGGTGAGAGGGTAGATGGGGCCGAGGGGTTCGGTGGGGGGGATGTCGAGGGCGATTTGGGCTTCGGGAGTGAGGTTTTCGACGCGGTTTTCGGCTTCACGGGCGCAGACCCAGATGAAGCTTTGGAGGTCGATCATGTTTTGGGGGGCGTAGGCAGCGAGGTCTTCTTTGAGTTGGTGGATTTGTTGTTGGTAGAGGTGGTAGGTGTCTTGATTGGGGGTAGTGTGGTAGGCGGTGGCGTGGCCCATGTATTTGAGGAACCAGCGGGTGATGGTGGGTTTGATAAAGATGTCGGTTTGGGGGTGGTAGATGAAGAGGAAGTAGGTGGCAAAGGTCCATTTGTTGGGGAGGTCATGTTGGTGGAGGTATTGGCTGAAGGTGTGGAGGCGTTGGGGGGAGGGTTGGGGGGCGTGGAGGAGGTTGAAGATGTGGGGGTAGAGGGTGGTGGGGTCGGTTTTGGGGTGGTGGAGGAGGGCGAGGTCACCGCGGCTGGGTTGGTTGGTCCAGAGGAGGTTGTTATCGCGGCCGAGGTGGATGAGGTGGTCGCGGAAGGTGTTGTAATCGGCTTGGCCGAGGAGGGTTTGGAGGGTGTCGGGGTTGAGGAGTTGTTGGGCTTTGGTGGCGGTGGCTTGTTTGTAGTCGATTTCATCTTTGACGAAGGGGGGGTGGGTGAAGTTATTCCAATCGGGATAACGTTGTTGGATGAGGGTTATGAGGTCTTGGATGAGCCAGTTGGAGGACATTTTGGTGTGCTTGTTCCTTATTAATAGTATATTGGCTTGATTGTAGCCAGATTTGGGGATTAGTAAAGTGTTTTGGGTAGATAGGTACGTTTTTACCAAAGTAGGTTTTTGGCACGCAAAGACGCAAAGGCGCAAAGTTTTATCCATTGAAGATCAGTTATTAACAATGGATCAACGATATTTTGGGTATGGTAATTCTGTAAATGGGGGACGTGTCTCGGTACACAATGGTTCTGAATATGTTGACATAGGAGGCACACATCGTATAACTGTTGACAGTAATGGGCTCGTATGGGATCCTACAACAAATACTTGGGGACAAAATCTAGAAGAATTTTTATAACGCGTTACACATACACCATTTTAGAATTAATAATTGGTAGAGTAAAAGAATGAAACTCAAAGATAATATCACACCAAATATAAACGTTGGTCTTTTTGGCCATTTCACCTATTGTTATGAATATTTGTTTGATGATATTCTTGATTTGGTAGAAGCTGAAATGAACAACGAGGTATATGTAAAGGAAGTTGGTCAAGGTGATGCTAAATACTCACTATGCAAATTTCACTTTGACACATACTTAGTGTATCTTCATTATACAATGTTTCAAATCGGCCCTTGGGAATTTCGCCCTATCGTTGCCATTCGGAACCAAATTGATGGTATGTTAATTAATCTTGGTGAAAGGGGGGCAGATTTAGATTGGATACAAAAATATCCCAATTCCACAAACTATTTTCAAACGATGCTTCGGGAAGCAGAAAAACATGATGGGCCAACTATTTATGCTGTACATGGTATAACTGATAAAAAAGAGATGGAAATATTACGTGATCTGCTTGAAATTCCACCATCTGGAGAAATGATGGGATATACAACTGGAGATGATTCACGATTGCGGGAAATTGTTATGCGGATTGTGATGTTAAGTCAAAAATGAGCATTCAAGGCCGCCCGCAGGTCTTTGCGACCAGCCTTGGTAATACGTCCGGTGTGGTGAGTTTTGCCACTATCGTGAATGCGGGCACCTACGGTACTTTGGGATTTGCGGAGAACAAGGCCGAGATGAAGGTGATTTTAGGAGTGGATCCCCGCTTTCGCGAGGATGACAGCCCTGATCGGGCTGTAAATGGTTGTGACGTAAGAAAAGCGGACAGCATCTGCGCAGGTATGACAGCCCTAATCAGGCTGTAGATGATTGGGTGAGGTTTGGGTTATAACCTGAGTGTGATAATTGATCAAGCCGATGTAAGTGTTGGTTGGGGTATGGTTAGGGTAGATATCTCGACTCCATTTTACCCTTTGGCGATTGGTAGGTTCCAAAGGGGTAGGGCGGGTAAAATTCCGCTACTAATGACCTTCCTAAAATCTGACAATAACCAAAGCAGAACAATGGGGTGCGAATAGATAAATTGACGACAAAGCTTATATTACTTAACATAATGTTTGGGTGGTGTGCGAAAAACTAGC
>DATHYN010000320.1:0-8072 GCA_035459145.1 Anaerolineae bacterium
TCCCTCATACAAAATACCCCCTTCCAACTAAACATCCCCCCACCCCTCACTCCACCAACACAAAAAAAAACCAAAACCCCGGTTAATAAACGAAACCATCATCCCCTCCACACCCCATCAAACGAAACCAATCCCACCCAAACCCCCTTTTTCATACACTCAAACAAACCATTTCCTTCATATTCCAAACAAAATCTCATCACAAATCCCCCCTTTCCGAGAAGTCGGAATTAATTGCCCTTCAAATCCAATTTTTTTTCCCAGGACTCGGAAAAAAATTCCCACCCATGACCCTAGTACCGTGCTACTATAGGCTAGTACTTCGGTACTCAACAGTTTGTTATCATTCATAACAACAGTTCATTTTAAAAACCCCCAACAGTTTTCTGTTAAATTTATATACTGATACGGCCCTTGAACCGCTTTTTCGATTAATTATCAAACCGTATCAAAACCTTATTCAGGAGAAATCTTTTCATGTTTTCCAAAGCATTTCGCTTTTTGAGCTTATTCTTATTATTATTTATCGCCGTCGCCGCTTGGACCACCAACACCTCGGCCAAAGGCACCTCCGTCAACAACGGTTTCCAAACCCTCCGTGGCGAAGAAGCCCGTAACTTCCAAATGCCCCGCGACATGCGCTCCGTTTCCAGCCAAAACCTCGCTAAATACGGTGTCAGCGTTGAACGCTTCCACCAATTCCACGGCAACGCTCACGTCTTCGGCGCTCAAATGTCCGTGTTGACCAACCTCGACGGCGAACAAATCGTCGTTGGCGCTCACTTCGACTCCATCAAACCAGCCAACGAAGTGAAACTACACGCTTTCCAAGCCCGTAACGTCGCCGCTAGCAAAACCGGCAACAACGGTGAATTCTTCACCGAATTAGCTATCAGCCCAGCTGACGGCCGTTACTTCTACATCGTTGACAACCAACAAATCGACGCTCGCTGGATTAACTGGGTTGACGCCCAAACCGGCGAAATCATCAACAGCTACAACGCTTTGACCACCGGCTCCGGCGTTGGCGTTTTAGGTGATACCAAAGATTTGACCGGCCTCACCAGCGGTAGCTACCAAATGGTTTCCGCCGATGGCAAATATGCCACCTACGATGCTCAAAACCGCAGCACCTTGCCGGGCACCGTCGGCACCGATGGTGACGACTACTGGACCGACGGCGCGATGGTTGACGCGCAATTCTACGCTAAAGTGACATCCGATTACTACGCTCAAACCCACGGCTCCAGCTGGCACGCCATCACCGGCATCTCCCAAGCCCGCTCCTCCGTCCATGTACAAAGCAACTACAACAACGCTTATTGGAACGGCCAACAAATGGCTTACGGCGACGGCGACGGCAGCATCTTCGTCCCCCTTTCCGGTGACCTCGACGTTGTCGCTCACGAATTGAGCCACGCTGTCACCGAATTCACCAGCAACTTAGTATACCAAAACGAATCTGGCGCTTTAAACGAAGCCTTCTCCGACATCATGGGCACCTCCACCGAATACTTCTACGGCACCGGCAACTGGAGCATCGGTGAAGACATCGGTATCGGTCAATACGACGACGGTATCCGTAACATGGCTGACCCAACACTCTTCGGTGACCCAGCCCACTACGCTGACCGATACACCGGCACCCAAGACAACGGTGGTGTCCACATCAACAGCGGTATCGCTAACCATTGGTACTACCTCTTAGTGAACGGTGGCCAAAACGTCTCCCGTCCATCTGGCACCAATGTTCAAGGCATCGGCATCACCGACGCTGAGCAAATCGCTTACCTCGGCTTCACCAGCTTAAGCCGTAACTCCGACTTCTGCGACGCTCGGGCCGCAACCATCGCCGTGGCTGGTAGCCGTGATGCTAACGTTGCTGACGCTTGGGACGAAGTTGGCGTCACCGAAGCCCTCTGTGGCGGCGGCACCACCGACCCAGGTGGCGACCCAGGTAGCTGTACCGGCGACCAAGTCATCACCGGCACCCTCTCCGGCAGCGGCGACACCGACACCTACACCTTGAGCGGCTTCCGTGGCACCCAAATCGGCGAAATCGTTGGCCCCTCCAACGCTGACTTCGACCTCTACCTCTACAAAAACAGCCGCCGCGGTTGGCGTGAAGTTGGCAGCTCCACCAGCGCCGACTCCAACGAGTTAATCAACTACAGCAACAACAAAACAGAAGATTACGAATGGCGCGTCGTTTCCTACAGCGGCTCCGGCGACTACAGCTTCTGCTTCACCGCTCAATAATCCCTAAGCAGAACTAAGTAAGTAACCCCCAGGGGCTGGCGAAATCGCCAGCCCCTTTTTTGTTCCCCACCCCCTCGGCCCTCCCCCACACCCATACCCGTCATCCCTGCGCAGATACTGTCCCTCGGCCCTCCCCTCCACCCAAACCCGTCATCCCAGCCCAGACACGTCCGTTTTTCTTATGTCAACAACCATTTACAGCCCGTTCAGGGCTGTCATCCTCGCGAAAGCGGGGATCCACGCCTAAAATCACCTTTATTTCGGCCTCGTTCTCCGCAAATCCTACCTCCTCAACAAAAACGGACAGCATCTGCGCCGGCCGGAATCCACGCCTAAAACCACCTCCAACTCGGCCCCCCTCTCCACAATCCCCAACCCCACTTACCAACCAAACTCTACCCTCCAGACTTTTACCAAAGCACCATCAGCACTCTCATGCGAAGGCACAAAGACGCTAAAAGATAAAACTTTGCGCCTTTGCGCCTTTGCGTGCCAAAAACCTACTTTGGTAAAAGCCAGCTGCTCCCCCGTCCCCCCCTTGCTCTCCCCCCCACCTCATGCTAAAATAGACCCACAATCCAATGCGGGATAGTTTAACGGCAGAACCGCGGACTCTGACTCCGTTAGTCCTGGTTCGAATCCAGGTCCCGCAGACACTAAAAAAGGGCGCTGGTTAGCCAGTAACCAGCGCCCTTTTTATGCAATTACTATATAGTAACGGGAATAACAAAATGTATTTTGATGAGTACATCACAATGTCAGACAAACATATGGCTTCATTATACTTATGCATGGACATTGCTCATGCTGGCGAAAAAATGATGGACCCAAACAATTCTGGAGAAAACAACAAAGCGTGGACAGAAGGCCCTTATATGGCATCTCCCGCAAACAAGGAAGATTTAAACCGAAGTTATCCATACATTCTAAAAACAGGAAAAGATAACATGGTATTGATGGGGTACCAATTTGGAGCAAGTCCCCCCAAGAACGACAACGGTGGTGTCGACATAAATCTTAACGAAAGCAACAGGTTGAAATCAACTGAGATAATTCCCACAACGGCTATCTTTATGCAATTCGCAATACTAGAGGCATTTGAGTATTCAGCATTTAATCGATATATAACCAAAAACCCAATAACCCCAAAACAAGAAAAACAAACAAAAGATTATATGCGAAAACCAACTGGCAAACGGATGAATTTAATAAGTTGGCTAACAGGAAATCCTGTTAGCTCTGAACTAAAAAGAATGTATAGATCAATTTCAGATCACCGCAGAGATTTAACACATAAGCCAGAGGTAATATGTGATAGCCCAGAGGGAGCACTAGTCATGTATATTGTTTCTCAATATATAGCATATCAAATAGCCATTCATCTCGATGATGATTTTGATAAGAAGCCATATGAAAACAGACTGAAGTACTGGAAAACAGTTGAGTTAAACAAATCTTCTAAACCATAACCGTATTCCCCCCCACCCTATAATCCCAATCCCGCCACCACTCCTCAGCGTTGGCAATGCATCCCATCTGTAAACAAATCATTGCGGCCATCAAATCATCAACCCCCATTTAGAGAATAACAAATGCCAGATCTAAACGAAATAACCTTCCTCCTCGCAATTGAAAAAGCCCAAGCCTACCACCGGCTAAACCAACCAGACGCGGCCGAGGCCGAATACATCCGCGCCCTGGACCTCGCCCTCGATGTGGTCAACGCCAAACATTTTGAGGATGGGATTAGATTGCTAGAAAAATTCCTTATGCATGTGGAACAGGAAAACTATCTAAAAAGCATGTGGGGCGAAGTCACCATGCACCTCGCCCTCTGCTACGATGTACTAGGGAACAAATCAAAACGCAAGAAGCTATGGAAAAGAGTGATGGAACTAGAGCCAGAAAACAAAAGCTTACGTGGCATTGCAGTTAGACGTAAATGGATTAGGAAGTAGCCCCCCCACCCCATACTCACACCATTATGACTAAGCAAGTAACGGCGGTTTATTTACCATTGGTGATGAAACAAGAGGCTAAAAAGTTGTACGTTTACTATATAACATATTTAGTAATATACTTTTCAAACGGTTTTTTATCCATAAGGCCAAGTCGGCCTAAAAAACCTCGCCACAATTTAATATCTCGATTTAACTCCTGAAAATCAACACCCAACAAATGTTCATATTCATGTTTAAATATTTCTAGCTGGTATTCATATTGACTAAAAGCTAGTGGAATAACAACTTTAAGTTTCTCTAAACACGGAAAATCTCTAAAACCTCTTGCAGTTTGTTCTAACAATTTTTTAACAAGTACCTTCTCTGTACGAACATATTTTTTCTCATCGAAATTTCTAAAGTATATAGTTCTCTCCAAAAAACTAGTTCGTTTCAAATCAACAAAACCCGTCCAATTTCTAACACGAATCAAAAATACAGACTCATCACATTCCAATGAACTAATAACATGATTGGTGATGTCATCCGTAGTAATTGATTCTTGTTGAAATTCCCCCAAACCAACGATCTGCAAAAAAATATTTTTTTGGTTTTGTGCATAAACCCGTGCTTTTCTAGAAAAACCTGAAGTTGTTACTATATACCCAAAGTTCGCCCTTACATCTTTCAAGAAAGACACAAATTTATCAATATCATCTATAGTTATCTTATCTTCATTTCTTTTCTTACACTCTATAATACCCAATATTTCAACACCTTCTATCTGGGTCTTAATTGAGACATCAATCTGTCTTTTTGTTTCACTACTCACACCCTTTATTGATCTGTCATCATATGTAACTTGACAACGAGCATAACGTACACGGCATATATCATAAATCTGCTTTTCATATTTTGTCCAATCACGTTCTGTCATATAAATTTACCCCAATGAATGAATCAAACACCTAATAATACCCTTTGCACCAACTGCCTACGCTTTTGATAAGCATCCACTTACCCCTTACTCCCCCACCCCACCACCCCATAATCCAACTCCCGCCACCACTCCCCAGCGTTGGCAATGTACCCCATCTGTAAATCAATGGTGGCCGCCGCATACTTGGCCACAAACTGTATATCTAATAACTCATGCGTATACCGTGGCGTTTTCAGCAAGGGGTCAAGCGTGGCCACATTGTCCGGATCCGTCGCCGTTAAGATAAACCGGTACCGCTGGTTATTAACTATCTTCCGCCCCAGGAACTTATGGAAACCCACCATATCATCAAACCAACTATGATCCACCTGGTCAACTATCACCACCACATCATACCTGGTATTCGCCTTCATCGCTTCCAGTAACTGCTTCCCCGTCTCATAAACATACTTCTTAATAAAACTGATTTCCATAAACGGGGTCTGATACTGTTGGAAGTCATGGGCCAATAGATAGATAGCATATGGCTTCGTTTCCAAATGATTCAACCTAGCCATCACCTGCCCCGCCAACTTCGTTTTACCCGCTCCCGTGCCACCAAAGATGATTGTATGTTTGAGGTCTGAAAAATTCATATCGTTTACGTTGTTTACTCTGTATATAGCGTAAACGCTCCCCCCACCATTTATGCTAACTGTTTACGCTTCTTGTAAGCTTGTACCCTGCACGAGTCATTACAATACTTACGCCGACCATTACGGCCGACACTGATACCTTTACCACAATTGGCGCATTGCCGTTTACGGCCGGCGGTCAAACCGGCCTTCTTTACTTTGGGCGGTGACCATTCACCTCCGGCTTAACTATATCATCCATCACCGGCATCGACAAAACAGGATGATGATCATCAGTATCCACCTGATCATCATCCCCATCGGTGGCGGCCGCCATCCCCATTTCCACCGATGCTTCAGCGTTAACCGCTGGCTGATATTGCTGGGGGGGGTTGCTTGCTCGGCCGTCCGCCCCCCCCTCCACCGTAATCCCTATCGCCTTCAACATCGCCGGCGCATTCCCCAACGCGTGACTCGTAATCGCCTGTTGCGCTTCCTCACTCCCATACCACGCCGCGATCTGATTGGCGGCGCTCAATTGGGCATTGAGTTGCATATTGGCAATGCTCTTCTGGATATCCATCTTCGCCTTTTCACTGGCCATATAAGCATCAAACTTATCCTGCTCATGGGCTAATTGCGCCGTCGCTTCCCGCCGCTTACGTAGCTGGTTAGGATTCAACTCATGCGTAAAGAGAGCGCCCAACGCCATCACCGCCGGGGCCAGCGGCAACCCCCAGCGCAAATACCCCTCCAACCAACCCGACAACGCCATCCCCGCGTGAAGCTGGCTATCAGCAATGATACCCAAACAAGCCAGGGCGAAGCCGATAGCGTAGGTGATACCAGCGGCCACACTCTGAGCGGGGCCAGTGATACGGCCCGTATGCCAACTAACATACAACGAAAGCAACGTCAACTCCAACGTCACAATCCCCACCACCTGCGCCAACTGGGACAACTCCGAACTCCCCGCATAACTCAAACTAGCACTCACCCCATGATACCCACTGTAAACCAAAAACGACACCTTAGCCAGATGCAACCCCGCCCCCGCCATCTTCGCCGCCACTTCGCCCAACTGGCTTGGCTCCTCATTGGCCCCCTTATCAAAAAAGTAATAGCCATAAAAACAAAAACGCCCTATGTGATACCTCCAATAGTTGGAACGGGCTCAGAGCAAGCCCCTATCGGAAGTAGCATATAAGGCATTTAGGCATAAAAAAAGCTTTGATTGCGGGGGTTCAATCCCGTTGGGCTATTGCCCACGTTGTTAGTTTGGCATAAAAGGGTGGGGGGGGCAAGGAGAAAACACAACTATTCACTTTCATCTTGATCAACAAAAGACATGGTATCCATCATTTTAATCAGAGCTTCTTGTGCGTCATTGGTATTCACCATTTTGCTTAGTGATTCTTGTAAGCCAGACTTGTCAACAATCAATTGCAAATTACTAACACCTGTTATACTACCTAAGATTTCTTGAACTTGATATGCTGCTAACAATTCATTACTAACTAATATCTGATTATCTAACTTATCAATGGTAGTATCATCAATCGTGCCATCCTTTACAACATTTAGCGCACTTCCTATATTTTCATAATACAATACCGCACATTTATTTAAAGACTGTAAATCAGGGTGAAATTCCCCATCTGGGGGCTCCGGTTTATCACTGAAATCTTTTGGATTACGTGAGACAAAAATGGCATGTTTAATATCGTTTTCCTCTACATACGAAAAGTAACTCAACAACATCAATGCGTCAGCCACACTATTATTTCCACGTTTAAATGGTTGCTTTTTTTTCAATGCCAACTCTATCATTAATTTAATATCTTTGTCTGAGTAGGATACTGGTATAGCATTAGCAAGCAATATATCAATTCTGTTACACAAGGCACTTGCTATCTTTTTTATATCGGCTATTTTTTGCAACAGATCATTATCCGATAATCCACCATATTCTCTTGCAACCTTAAAAGAATCTCTCAAGAGGCTTGTATTATTTTTAATGACTATATCTTTCTTCTTTTTCCATTCATATAAGCCAACATTTGAAACAACTAATTGTATTTCCCCATCATTTATTAATCCCTCTAATCTAGCTAATACATTTTCTAGCCCCTCGCTTAACAAACCTAAGTCCATCCAATTACATGTATCAATTAGCAAATAGTACATTTTTATCCTTTAATTAGTATGGTAAAAAAAGCCCCTTACATAAGTGTCTTCAGACACACGCGACCCTGCCATTATAACACACCCCCCTTAGATACCCATCCCCCCCCCACAAAAACACTATCATTTTTCAAC
>DATHYN010000321.1:0-18640 GCA_035459145.1 Anaerolineae bacterium
GTGGAGAGGGTTTGTTGGCCGATGGCGCGGATCTGGTTGAGGGGTTGGCGGAGGCCACGGCCGTTCCCCCCGCCTCATCAACCCCTCCATCAACAACCGCCCCACCCCCTTCTCCCGCCACGCCCGCACCACCGCCAACGACGCCAGCTCCAACGACCCATCCCCATGCGGCTTCAACTGCCCACACCCCACAAAATTCCCCGCCCCATCCACCGCCACCAAAAACCGCCGCCAATCCAACCCCAACGGATTCAACCCATACTCCTTAATCAACCCCTTAATCTCCGCCTCATCCGCCGCCACCCCCGCCCGCAACTTCACACCATCACCCATCATAACCCACTCTCCTTACTATATAAAACACACAGCCCCTAGTTTACCACCTTCGCCCCCTCCCGACCTCAGAGGTTTCATAACCCTCCCCTCCCCACCACCAACACCTCCCTAAAAACCTCTGAGGTCTCCCCACACATCCCCTCCCCTCGGCCTCCTCCCCCTTCTTCCCCCACCCCCTCCATCCCCTTGCCCCCCCCCCATTACCAGCTAAAATAGACCCATGAATATAAATGCACAACAAATCCTAAACCAAGCTTTACCCATTGCCCACGCCGCCGGCGCTATCCTCCGCGGCGGCCAACAAACCTACACCCAAACCGGCCATACCACCACCGATGCCAAATCTACCTCCATCGACCTCGTTACCCAATACGATACCGCCGCCGAAAAAGAGATCACCACCCAACTCCAACAAACATTCCCCACCCACGGCCTCATCGGCGAAGAAGGCACCCACCACAACCCCAACGCCCCCCTCACTTGGTACATCGACCCCCTCGACGGTACCACCAACTTCGCCCACGGCCTCCCCCACTTCGCCGTCTCCATGGCCCTCTACCACCACACCCAACCCCTCGTCGCCATCGTCTACAATCCGATGACAGATGAATGTTACACCGCCACCCACAACGGCGGCGCTCATCTCCACCACGCCGGCACCCGCCGCCAACTCCACGTCAGCACCGCCACCACCCTCGGCCACAGCCTCCTCGCCACTGGCTACCCCTACGACCGTCACACCAGCCCCCGCAATAACATCGCCCAAACCGCCGCCCTCCTCCTCCGTGCCCAAGGGCTCCGCCGCGCCGGCGCCGCCGCCCTCGACCTCGCCTACGTCGCCGCCGGCCGTCTCGATGGCTACTGGGAATTTAAACTCAAACCATGGGACTGCGCCGCCGGTATCCTCCTCGTCACCGAAGCGGGCGGTACCGTCACCGCCATCAATGGCGCCTCCGTCCCCGTCACCACCGAACCCGCTCTCCACATCATCGCCTCCACCCCTCATATCTATCAAGAACTCTTTAATACCCTACAGGAAACCCTCACATGACCACACCCACCACCCAACCCCCAGCTTATGTTCCCAGCTACTGGCGTGCCCTCAGCCGCCTCTTCGGTTTTATGTACTGGAGCAAACATCGTATCATCTTCAGCGCCCCCGTCAGCCGCTGGATCCACATCTTTCCCCTTTTCATGCTCTTCATCTCTCTCTTTCGTGGCACCGCCCGCGCCCAATTCCCCTACTGGATCGCCCTCTACGTTTTTATCATCTTCGCCTACTGGTTCGTCAGCAAACTTGGCTACAGCCGTTTTATCCCCCATCAACGTCTCCCCAAATCACCAGACACCCCTCTCCCCGATGGTCAACGTATCACGCTCAAAGCGACCGGCACCTTCGCCGTGACCGGCCGTAGCGACTATCTCCTCGAACATTTCGAATCCTTCTACTGGCGCGTCCCCCTCGGCGAACATATCGTCATGATCCGCCAAGGCCCCCGCCAACATCTCTACCAATTCTTCCGCCAAGAATCACTCATCAGCACCCAAATCGGCTACCTCCTCAGCAATGGCGAAGCCGCCCCCGCTGTCGCCGTCCGCTTTATGAGCAATTGGGATGGCAAAGAATCTCAAATCGACCTCAGTTTCAACGGTAGCGGCGTCCTCAGCAGTAACAAACCCAAACCACACGTCATCTACTTCACCTTCACCACTACCCAAGACCAAATCCTCGTCTGGGACAAAATACGTCGCGATACCCCCAATAACAAAAGGTGACCATTCTCTCATGACACTATGCACCCTGTCATGTGACAATCATCACTACCCGTAAAATACCCATTCCGGCATAATACTAACGTGACAAGTGGCAAAGTTAACACAAAAAGTAAACTTCGCCTCTTAAATATCGTATTACTGAAGTAGTGCCTATTCCTCCCTATTTTTGAAGCAGAATAGCGATGAAAAAGCATACTATCTAAGAAAGTAAGCTTTTTCACAATTGGCTTACTTTCTGCCAATAATTAAGGAATGGGAAATGAATACTCAAACCATGCTAAATAGCACGACCCATCGTGCCATTTTAACCTTCCAACTTGCTCAACAAAAATACGGCATTCCCGTCCACCATATTCGACAAATTATTGAGATGGTGACCATTACCCACCTCCCCCAACTCCCACCAGCCATCCAAGGCGTCATCAATTATCGTGGTACTCTCGTCCCCGTCCTCGACCTCCGCCTCCGTTTCCAACAACCGTACCAACAATATGGTCTCCACACCCCCATCATCCTCGTTGAACAAAACAACCACATCCTCGGCCTCGTCGTCGACCTCGTCGAAACCGTCCTCGAAATCGACCCCGAAGATTGTATCGCCACCGAACTCGTCCTCACCTCCATCAACAACGACATCCTCGCCAATCAATATGTCACCGAAATTGCGAAAGTAAATCGCGATTTGCTCCCCATCATCGCCATCAACAAACTCCTCTCCGCTCAAGAATCAGCTCAATTATCACAAACCCTCAGCACTCTCCCAGGAGCACATTCATCATGAGTACCGATACGCTAGGCTATGGCGACTATCTTCGCTTCCGCGATCTAGTCCATCAACATAGTGGTCTATACTTCCCCGATAAAAAACGTCATGACCTAGCTCATGGGCTTTTCAAATCCTTGCACACCACCACCCACAACATCTCTGATCTCGACGCCTACTACCAATTCCTCCAACAAGAAGATCCCTCAGCCCAAGCCGAGCTTCGTCGCTTTATCAACAATCTCACCATCGGCGAAACCCACTTCTTCCGTGACACCCCTCAATTCGATGCCCTCGCCCACCATGTCTTGCCCGCCATCATCCAACGCAAACGAGCCGAAGCCCAAGCCACCGACCAATTCACATCCCATCCCCAACTCCGCGTCTGGTCCGCTGGTTGCGCCTCCGGTGAAGAGGCTTACTCCCTCGCCATGCTTCTCCATGAACTCATCCCCGATATCGACTTGTGGCATATCCTCATCCTCGCCACCGATATCAATAACGACTCTCTCATCAAAGCCCAACGTGCCGTCTACTCCGATTGGTCTTTCCGTGAACCACGCGCTTTGTCCCTCCGCTCAATCTACTTCAAACGGCATGAAGATAACCGTTACTCCCTACTCCCCAAAATCAAACATATGGTCTCTTTCCGTCGCCACAATCTAGTAGAAGATGATTTCCCCTCACCAGCCACCAACACCGTCGCCATGGATCTCATTCTCTGCCGCAATGTCACCATCTATTTCTCCGAAGAGACCACACGGCAACTATTAGATAAATTCCACCAATCCCTTGTCTTTGGCGGCTGGCTAGCCGTTGGCCACTCGGAACCATCCCTAACACTATATCAACAATTCACTAGCAGATCCTATCCAGGCACTGTTATTTATCAAAAAACGGATGAACCCTCCCCCTTACCTTTCGCTTGGCAAACAACCGGCACCAAACCAAATGCCAACCAAACCCTTATCCCCACCCCAGCCACCATCAATAACTGGTCATCGCCTACCATCCCCACCCCAGCCACACCAGCCACACCGCTACCTACTTCTACCTTAGCCCCCCCAACCCCCATCAACATAACCAAGCTCATCACGACTGTGTGCAACCTTCTTGAACAAGGTCAACCACACCTCGCTGAGCAAAAACTTAATCAAACCCTCCCCCATATCCCCACCAATGACCGCGGCCAACTATACGCCCTCCTCGCCCAAGCCCAAGCCAACCAAAACAAATGGCAACAAGCCCGCACCACATCTCTTCAAGCCATCCAACTCAACAACCTCCTCCCCGAAGCCTACTTTGTCCTCGCTCTCATCGATGACCACGATGATGACCCCCTCGGCGCTATCGAAAATCTTAAAAAAGTCACTTATCTCGACAACCAACACCCCCTCGCCTACTTCCATCTGGCCATGCTTTACCGCCGCTTAAGTCGAGATGACGCTTATTATCGTGCCTTACGCAATGCCCGCAAAATTCTTGACCAATGGCCTGATGACAAACCTGTACCCCAAGCTGGTGGTACCCAAGCATCTCGCCTTCTCTATACCATTACTCAGCTTATCCGTGTAGCTGAAGGAGGACGCAATGAGTAACAAAAATGGCTTCCACGCACCTGTTACCAATAATACTATTCTGACTGATATCACCCCCGATGAAATCGCCGCCGTTTGGGCCGAGCGCGCTCACATCCTCGCCGAACCCCCTCCCATCGAAACCACCGGCCACACCCTCGACCTCCTCGTCTTCACCCTCAATGATGAACGGTTCGGTATCGAAATCAACTACGTCCGCGAAGTTCATGCCGATTTACAAATCACCGCAGTCCCCCGTACCCCCTCTTTTGTCATCGGCATCTTTAGCGGCCGCGGCCAACTCGCCTCCGTTGTCGACCTCAGCCCCTTCCTCGGCCTCCCACCTGCCACCTACAACGACAACAGCCAAACCATCCTCGTCCACGACCCCGAAACCGGCATGGAACTCAGCATCCTCGCCGATAACGTCCTCGATGTCATCACCATCTTCAAGGATGAACTCGAACCAGCTCTCAATGCCCGTAGCAATGCCCACGCTAAATATACGCAAGGCATCGCCAAAGGCATGACCATCGTCTTAGATTTACCCCAACTCCTCAATGACCCCGCTTTACTAGTCAATGAGGACTTATAACTAACTGCTAATTTGCTAAGTTGTCGTTACCCAGGAATAAGATCATGAATAACTCTACCCACAATACCCAACTTTCGTTTATTAAAACAATGCGTGCCAAACTAATGCTCTGGTTCTTCCTCGTCTCCTTCATCCCCCTCACCATCGTCATGAGCATCGCCTTCTTTTCCGCTCGCGACACATTGCAAAACCAAGTCGAAAACGCCATGTCCAACATCCGCGAGGTCCAAGCGGAACAAATCACTGACTATCTCCATGAACAAGAAGCTGATTTAACCGTCTTGGCCACCTCCCCTTCAACCCTAGAATCCATCGTTGAATTCAATACCGGCTTCAAAGAAGTAGGCTCCGACACATTGCGCACGCTCTATTTAAATAACGCCACCGGCATCGGCATCAACAACAACAATACCTATGTTCAAAACCATCGTGACCATCATCGTTATTTTCAAAACTACGTTGACGTTTATGGTTATTACGACGTCTTTTTGATCAATCCCCAAGGGGATATCATCTACTCTGTTCTCAAAGAAGATGATTTTGGCACCAATCTCCTCAATGGCCCTTACAGTGACTCCAATCTCGCCAAAGGCTTCCGCCAAGTTTTAGCTGGCAACCAGCAATCTGTTCTCGTTGATTACGCCTTCTACGAACCGTCCGGTGGTGAAGTCGCCGCCTTTATCCTCACCCTTGTCCGTGATGGCGACGATATCCTCGGCGTAGCCGCCTTCCAAATCCCCATCAATATTATCAATAACATCATGCACAGCGGTACCGGCCTCGGCCAAACCGGCGAAAGCTACCTCGTTGGCTCCGATAACTTGATGCGTACCAACTCCCGCTTCACCGCCAACAACATCCTCCGCACCACCGTCGATACCCCTTCCGTCCAAGCCGCCCTCGCCGGCGAGTCTGGCCAAATGCAAATCACCGACTACCGTGGCGTCGACACCCTGAGCGCCTATGAACCATTAGCAATCGGCAACCTTAACTGGGCTGTCATCACCGAAATTGACACGGCGGAAGCGTTTGCTCCCATCGACCAACTTCTGCGCTTAATGCTGACCATTGCTGTCGTCGCTATCTTTGGCGTCGCTGGCTTCGCTTACGTCATGGCCGGGCAACTATCTAACCCGATTCGCGCTATCACCACCGCCGCCACCAAGGTCGCCGCCGGCGACCTCAGCCAAAGCGTCACCGTTAATAGCCAAGATGAAACCGGCCTGCTCGCCAACGCCTTCAATACGATGACCAGCAACCTCCGTCACCGCATGGCCGCTGAACAAGCCGCCAGTCAACAAGCCTCAGAACTAGCAGAAGCCGAACGCACCCAAAAAGAATATCTCGAAAACACCGTTGAAAAATATCTCCGCTTCATTGAACGTGTCGGCACCGGTGACCTCACCGCCCGCCTCTCCCTCAATGGCCGCACCGACGCCGGCCGCACCGACGCCGGCCGCACGGACGCCCTCACCACCCTCGGCCACAACCTCAACAACATGGTCGAAAACCTCAGCGACATGACCCGCCAAATCCGCGAAGCCACCAACAACCTCTCCGCCGCCGCCGCCGAAATCATGGCCGCCACTACCCAACAAGCTTCCGGTGCCGCCGAACAATCATCCGCTATCTCCCAAACCACCACTACCATCGATGAGGTCAAAGCGATCGCCGAACAATCTTTCACCAAAGCCCAACAGGTCGCCCAACAAGCGCAACAAACTCGCACCGTCTCCACCACCGGCCGCCAAGCTATCGATGAAACCATCGGTAGCATGACCCAAATCAAAGAAAAAGTGGCCGGCATCGCCGAAAACATTCTCGCTCTCAGTGAGCAAACACAACAGATCGGTGAAATCATCACCACTGTCAACGATATCGCTTCCCAAAGTAACTTGCTCGCCCTCAACGCCTCCGTCGAAGCCGCTCGCGCCGGCGAACATGGCAAAGGCTTTAATGTCGTCGCCGTCGAAGTCCGTAATCTGGCCGAGCAATCCAAACAAGCCACCGCCCAAGTCAAATCCATCCTCGATGAAATTCAACGCGCTACCAATGTCGCCGTCATGGTCACCGAAGAAGGCACCAAAGGGGTCGACCAAGGGGTCGTCCAAACCGAACGGGCTGGTGATACCATTAAACAACTCGCTCAAAGCGTCAATGAAAGCGCTTCCGCCGCCCAACAAATCGTGGCTAGTTCACAACAGCAAACAACTGGCATGGAGCAAATCGCCCTCGCCATGCAAAATATCAACCAAGCCACAATGCAAAGCCTAGCCTCTACCCGCCAAGCCGAAAAAGCCACCCAAGACCTCTCTTCCTTGGCTAAACAAATGGAATCCTTAATCTCACGCTATAAAGTGGATTAACTTATTCTCTAACGTAACTATCTCTTTTAATGGTTGTCTTAACAACCTCAGTGGGGCTCACACCAAGCCCCACTGATAACAAACTTTCAAAGTAAGGAGAAAGCTGATGGGACTCAGTGAACAAATCCGACAACAACTCATCAATAGCTTTAAAGCCGAACAAGCGGAGCATGTTGAAAAAATTACCCAAGGCTTGCTCGCCTTGGAAAAAGAACCGCCGGCTGCTACCCAACAAGAACTACTGGCTGATATCTTCCGCGAAGCACACAGTCTCAAAGGCTCCGCCCGTGCCGTCAATATGACCACCATCGAAGCCCTCGGCCACCGCCTCGAAGACCTCCTCCTCCAAGCCAAAGATGGTCACCTCACCCTCACCCCAGACCTCTTCGACCTCTGCTACCAAACCCTCGACGCCGTTGGCCTCGTCATCGCCGAACTCGATAAAGGCGTTTCCGCTCCACCCACCCCCGTCCTCCTCCTCCTCGCCAAACTCGATGAAACGATCGCCGAACTCGACTCAGCTACCGCTAATGCCGAATCGGCACCTGACCCCATCACCACCACCAATGACAATGCGTCAGCCATCCCCACCACCGATGATCAACCACTCATCACCCCGCCTGCCGCCGACGCCGACGTCGATCCCCTCCCCACCCCTACCTTGCCCACCACCGACAACGAAACCATCCGCGTCTCCATTAGCAAATTAGACGATCTGATGGCCCAATTCAGTGAACTCCTCGCCACTAAAATCCGTGCCGAACAACGGCATACCGATATTCGCAATATTCAACAACTAACTGAAACGTGGCAAAAAAGCTGGCTCACTATCCGCCCCCAATACAACCGTCTCACCCGCCAAGCGGATCAAAATGGACAAAACCAAGAATTCCAAGCCATTCTCGACTTCTTGCAATCCTCTCAACAAAATTTGCGCCACATGGTCTCCCTCAGCAATCTCATGTCCCGCCAAGTGGCCAACGATAACCTCCATCTCAAATTAATCATCGATGATTTACAAGAAAGCATTAAACGGGTTCGGATGCTCCCCTTATCCACCATCACCGTCACCTTCGACCGCATGGTACGTGACTTAGCCCGTCAACAAAACAAAACCATCCATCTCATGATTGAAGGTGGTGATACCGAACTCGATAAGCGTGTCTTAGAACAGATTAAAGACCCAATTATGCACCTATTGCGCAATGCGGTCGACCATGGCATCGAAACCCCCGAACAACGGCTAGCCAACAATAAGCCTGAAGTGGGTACCATCGTCCTCAGCGCCAGCCAACAGGGCAACAACATCGTTATCGCCGTCCGTGATGATGGTCAAGGGTTAGATTTGGATGCGATTCGCAAAACGGCCGTTAAACGCCGACTCCTCTCCCCCGAAGACGCCAAAAACCTCAACGACCATGACGCCGCCATGCTCATCTTTAACTCCGGTCTCTCCACCAGCAAACTCATCACCGATATCTCCGGCCGTGGCGTTGGTCTCGACGTCGTTCGTCAAAACGTCTCCGAACTTCATGGCATCCTCCAAGTCAAAACCCACCCCGGCCAAGGCACCACCCTCCTCATGACCATCCCCCTCACCATGGCCAGCTCCCGCGGCCTCCTCGTCGGCGCCGGCGACCAACAATACGCCTTACCTCTCACCACCGTCCAACGGATGCTCCAAATCGACCGCACCGAGGTCGCTTACGTCCAAGGTCAACCCGCCATCACCTACCAAGGTCAAACCATTCCCCTCGCTTGGCTCGCCGACTTACTCGACTTGCCCTCCCCCGCCGCCCAACAAATTATCACCATCGTCATCGTCGCCGTCGCCGATAAACAACTCGGCCTCGTCGTCGACGAACTGTACGGCGAACAAGAAATCGTTATCAAAAACTTGGGCAAACAACTAATCAAAGTCGGTGGCATCGCCGGCGCTACCATGCTCGGCTCCGGCGAAGTCCGCCTCGTCTTGCACACCGCCGATCTCGTTAAACTGGCCGACCGCACCCAATCTCGTCCCCTCGAAATAGCCAGTAAACCACAGGCGGCTAAAAAACAAAAAACGAAAATCTTGGTCGTCGATGACTCCATCACCACCCGCACCCTCGAAAAAAATATCCTCGAAGCGGCCGGTTACCAAGTCCGCCTCGCCACCGATGGCGAAGAAGCGTTTGGCACCCTCACCTCCGGTGATCTACCCAGCCTCATCGTCTCCGATGTCAATATGCCTCGCTTAGATGGCATCGGCCTCACCCAACGGGTCAAACGGGACGCCCGCTATCAAGATATCCCCGTCATCCTCGTCACCTCCCTCGATTCCCCCGCTGATAAAGCGCGTGGCATCGAAGTCGGTGCTGATGCTTATATCGTCAAAAGCCACTTCGACCAAGGCAACTTGCTCGAAACCATCGCCCAGCTCATCTAAGCAAGGCGTAGGAGTAAGACAATGTCTGCTAAAAAACCAATCCGCATCCTTGTCGTCGAAGATACGCCAGTTTGTCGGGAACTCCTTGTCAATATTTTCCACACCGTCCCCGATTTTCAGGTGGTTGGTGTCGCCCGTAACGGGCTTGAAGGGGTTCGCCTCGCCAAAAGGTTGCAACCAGACCTCATTACCATGGATGTCCACATGCCCGAAATGGATGGCTACGAAGCCACCCAACATATCATGAGCGAAATCCCTCGGCCCATCATCATGATTAGCGCCAGCGTCCAAAAAAATGAACACCACCTGCTCTTCACCGCCCTACAGTCTGGTGCCCTCGCCGTCCTCGATAAACCAACCATCAATGACCCCCCCGAGGTTCGCCAACATCTTATCGACCAAATACGTAACTTGGCTGAAGTTAAGGTCGTTCGCCGCTGGCAAACAAAACCAGGTCTCAATGGCACCAGACGCCTGCCGGAACCACCCTCTCCTAAAATCGACTCCGGTGGCGTTAACATCATCGCTATCGCCGCCTCCACTGGTGGCCCTGGCGCGCTCGTTGAGGTCCTCAAACATCTACCACCTAGCTTTCCTGTTCCGATTTTACTTGTTCAACATGTAACCATCGGCTTCGGTGAAGGGTTCGTCCGCTGGCTTAACCTACAACTACCTCTCGAAGTTCGTCTAGCTCGACATGCCGATGAACCGAAACCAGGTGAAATTCTGGTCGCTCCTGATGACCAACATATGTTTATTAACAATATGGGCTTGATTCGCTTAAGCCAAGACCCACCCATCCATGGCGTGCGGCCAGCGGCGGAATATCTGTTCCAATCTGTGGCCGAGGTCTATGGCAAAACGGCCGTGGGTATCATCTTAACCGGTATGGGTCGCGATGGCGCCTCTGGGCTTCTCGCCATGCACCAAGCTGGTGCTTACACCATCGCCCAAGATAAAGCCAGCTCCGTTGTCTTCGGTATGCCCGCTGTCGCCATCGAATTAGGGGCCGCCTCGGAGGTCTTACCCATCCATCGGATTGGCACAACTTTAAAACAATATATCCAAAGTCGGTTGCCCCATGGCCACCATACAAACTGATAAGCTTAATCCTTATCCGCTTATTAGGAGTCGTTATTATGAATGAAATCACCAGTCCCAAACGCATTGTCATCAAAAATGATTTAGACATTGTCGTTGCCCGACTCCAAGCACGTGAAATCGCCCGCGATTTAGGCTTTAACACCAGCGACCAAGCACGTATTTCACTCGCTGCTGGTGAAATAGCCAAGTTGCTTTCAAGTAAAGGTTCAACCTCTGGCGAAATTCTAATTGCTGGCGTCTCTAATGAACAACAAGTCGGTATCCAAGTCATCACCACCAAATTGATGAACGGCCATACTCGTTATGATTATGCCGCTACTGAAAAATGGTCTGAAGATACTTTATCCGCCGTTTTACCCTTGATTGATGAAGGTTTCGTCGATCAAGATGATAACCGAACAACACGCGTAACATTACGCAAATGGCGCTCTTAATACAGTTGCCCAATAAGGAGTTGCATCATGAACAACATAATCGATAATCATGTAACCCTACAACCATCCATTTTGTTGGTTGAAGATACACCTTCTCAAGCCATGCGCTTCAGCAAAGTGCTCGAGGCAGGCGGCTGTCATGTGACTTGGGTCGATACCGGCCTTCAAGGCGTCAAAAAAGCGCATGAAAAACCGTTTGACCTCATCGTCCTTGATATCGAACTCCCTGATATCAACGGCTTTGAAGTTTGCCAACGGCTAAAAGCTGACCCCAAAGTCGCTGATATCCCCGTCGTTATGCTCACAACCCGCGACCGTGCCAGTGACGCCCTCACCGGGCTTAAATATGGTGCTGTCGATTATATCCCTAAGGACCCCTTTGCTGAGGCTGTTCTTCTAGCCACAATTCAACAAATGGGCCTGCAAAAAATTTAAGTTGATAGCTCGAAACTAAACCCATTCCTGAACGAAGTTTTGGCCGTTTCCCTCCAAAACAAAACCTTCTAAACAAAGGCCAAAACGTAGTCAAAGGAACTCTAATGAACCCAATGAACTCCTGTTTGACTATTTTGTTTACACACGAGTTCATAACAATACAGGTGCACTTATGGATACCTACACCTATCTGAATCAACATCAACAACCAATCTTAGACCATTGGGCCAAATTCTTGGACACCTATTTTCAAGACGATGATACCGATTGTGGCGCTGATTTAGTTCAAATCAATAAACCTCTTTTCAAAGAACTACTCCAAGCCCTCTCCCCGAACAAAAAACAGCCAACACTTGATGTTCATGCTTTGCAAAAATATTATCATCGCCAAGAACCGCTTAATCCGGCTCGCTTATATCAGCTCGTATCCAGTTTGCGCCACAGCATCATTGCCGACAATACCCCCGAAGAAGCGATCGCCCTTCTCGCCGATATCGATCCTATCTTAGATACCGCCATGAATAAGCTCTTCGACCAACTCGCCGATCCCCCTTCTGCTGAGCTAGCTAATCGTATCAGTCAAATGGAAGCGATTACCCTCGAACTAGCCCAAACAACGGAAGATGCCGAACGGGCTCTTGTTCAAGTTCATACCATGTATGAAGTCTCCCGTGAGCTGAGTCAAAGCTTAGATTTAGCCGAAGTGATGCACATCGCCGCTGAACGCTTAACCCGCGTTACCTATGCCCATAGTGGTGCCGTTTGGCGCCTCCATGGTGGCACTTTAATGGCGGAAGATCTTTACAACTTACCGGAAACAATCCTGCCTCAACTCCAACTATCTCTCACTGACCGGCATCATACCCTCCTCCAAGCTATCCGGAAGCAACATACCATCATCATCAACTCCCCCCCTCAAACGGCCGCCGATCACGCGCTTCTCAAACTTTTAGACGCCAAATATTTGATGGCTATACCCCTTATCATTAACCAAGACCTCCTCGGCCTCATCACCCTCCACGGCCCCGATGAACGCCTCCTCCTCGACCAAGACCTCATCGGGGCTATCGCCCAACAAGCCGCCATCGCCATCCAAAATGGCCAACTCTACACTGAGGTCCAAAATCTAAACAAAACCCTCGAACAGCGCATCATCGCTCGTACCCATGAACTGGTCGAAGAAAAAGAACGGCTGGAAACGATGTACCAAATCACCTCTCATCTAACCAGCAGTCTCGATATGGACCCTATTCTGAATCGCACACTTACGAATTTGGGGATGGCGATTGGGGCCGAGGTGGGCCGTGTCTTCCTTAATGAAGATTCCTATAGCAGTGATCTTACCTGTCATGGTAGCTGGCCTTTAGCCATCAATGAAACAACCTCATCTCCCACTGGCGCTTGGGCCGTTATTGCTCAACAAGTTATGAGCTCCCAAGAAGCATTGCTGATCGATAATTGGGAACAGGATATGATTGGACTTGATGCCGCTTTCCCCGCCGGTCAATCGATCATCGCCGCCCCCATTATGGCTGACCGCGATCTGCATGGCGTCCTTATCTTTGGCAATGCCCAAGTCGACCATTTCACCACCTCCCACTTACGCTTGCTCGCCGCTGTCGCTACCCAACTCGCGGCCACCATTAACAATGCCAAATTGCACGAATATGTCCGTGCCCAAGTTATCCGCCTCGGCGACTTGCTCTACAAACAAGAAGTCGAAACAGGGCAAAAACAAGCGATCCTCGCCTCTATCGCTGATGGTGTTATCGCCAGCGACCTCAATGGGCATATTTTATTGATGAATCCCGCCGCCGAAACAATTTTACGGGGCAAACGGGAACGCCTAATCGGTCAACCCATGCGCGCCCTCTTTGAAGTTTTTAAAGCTGATGGCCGTGATAAACTAATCGAAACCTTACACCGCTTACAAAATGCCCCAGCCAACCCCAAAGAAGTCGATGAATTAACCCTCGAACTCGGCCACCAAGTCATTAACGTCCGCCTCATGGCCGCCTTCACCCCCGCCAATGAAAAAATTGGCGTCGTCGCCGTTCTCCGTGACATCAGCAAAGAGGTCGAAGCCGACCGCGCCAAAACAGATTTCATCGCCACCGTCTCCCACGAACTCCGTACCCCCATGACCTCCATCATGGGCTACACCCATCTCATAAGTCAAGGCGTCACCGGCCCGCTCACGGATAAACAATCTGACTTCTTGACCATCATTTACCGCAATGCCGAACGCCTTTCCCAACTCCTCAATGAACTCCTCGATATCTCCCGCATCGAAGCCGGTAAAGTATCCCTCAATTTAGAAGAACAGGATCTAACCCAGTTAGCCCAACGTGTTGTCGACGAACTCTTCATACCCGCCCAAGACAAAGGGCTAACCCTAGCCCTTAACGCCGCCCCAGATTTACCCCACATCCCCGTCGATAGCACCCGTCTCATCCAAGTTCTAACCAATCTCGTCGGCAATGCCATCGCCTACACCGAAGAAGGAGGTGTCACCATCACCATCGATACCTTGCCCGACGCCCTCCAAGTTTCAGTCTCGGATACCGGTATCGGTATGCAACCGGAGCAATTGCGTCACATCTTTGAACGTTTCTATCGGGCTGAACATGAAGTCGTCCAAAAACATAGTGGTACCGGCTTAGGCTTAGCCATCGTCCACGAAATCGTAACCATGCATGGTGGCCGCATCTGGGTCGATAGCGCCCCCCATGAAGGCTCCACCTTCTCCTTCATCCTTCCCCTTACCCCTCTACCTAATTAATTGTGAGAGGTATCAATCTCACTGAGTAATTAACATCATCATCAGTTAAAATCTGATACGTGTTAATTTCATCCCATTCCAAAGACAGTCCCTAGCTTATTTGCTTCCACTTTCAAGGCAGTTTTTCTGTCTGCAGATGCTTCCCTTAAAGCATCTAGTTAGCTAGGGACTGTCGAATGGTTTGAATGACATCTTTCACCGCCAAACAATGTTATTTGTCACTATATCCCTTTCCATTTCTCCGCTATCATAAATAACAAAACTATCAAAATCACTGTTTTCCCCCCCCACTCCTTAATAAAACAGCCAACAGATTACAAAGGTGCACACATGAATCTCAAGCTCCGCTCCAAAATTTTATTGGGCTTCACCATCGTTTTAATCATCACATCAATGGTTAACATCTACAGTATTGTTCAGATGGGAACTTTAGCTGATTTAACCTCTCGTATGTTCAATCACCCCTTACAAGTAACACGCGCAACCATCAGCGCTCATACCGATATCATCAAAATGCATCGTGGCATGAAGGATGTCGTCTTAGCCACAACCATAGCGGAACAACAAGCAGCTCATCAAGAAGTTAACCGTCTCGAAACACAGGTCAATAACCAGTTAGACATTGTTGAAGAATGGATTCTTGGCGATGAAGGAGCTCAACTTATCCGCGAAACACAACAACTATTCGCCGATTGGCGCCCTATCCGCGAAGACGTAATCAGCTTAATTGGGGCCGGTGAAACAGAGGCGGCCGCCGCCATCACCCGTGGTCGCGGTGCCGACCACGTCGCCAAGCTTGAAAGCCAGATGGTTGAGCTCCGTAATTATGCCGCTGAAAAAGCAACGGGCATGAATAATGACGCGGCCAACACCTACTCTCAAATCATTAACTTCACCACCATCTCTTTAATCGGGGCTTTGATTGTTAGCGGTGTAATCGGTATCTTCTTAGCCAACACCATTACCAATCCAGTGCAAGCAGTCGCCTCGGCCGCCACCAAACTCTCCCAAGGCGACCTCTCCCAAACAGTTCATACCAGCACCCAAGATGAAATTGGGGACCTCGCCCTCGCCTTCAATGATATGGCCGCTAACTTAAGACGGCGTATGGAAGCGGAAGAACAAGCTCGGGCCGATGCTGACCGCCTCGCCCAAAGTGAACGCGCCCAAAAAGAACAACTTGAAAGCACCGTTAACCAATATCTACACTTCGTTGAAAATGTCGCCGCGGGTGATTTAAGTGGCCAACTACAGGTCAATGGCAGTGATGACGCGCTCTCTCGCCTCGGCCGTAGCCTCAACACCATGATCACCAGCCTGCGCGACATCACCCAACAAATTCGCCAAGCAACCACCAATATGGCCACCGCCGCCGCTGAAATCTCCGCCGCCACCGCCCAACAAAACAGCAATGCGGCCGAGCAATCAGCCGCTATCACCCAAACGGCCACTACCATCGATGAAGTAAAAAATATCGCCGAACAAGCCTATAGCAAAGCCGAAAATGTCTCCGTTCAATCACGCCACACCCACGAAGTCTCCCAACAAGGGCAAGCCGCTATCAATGAAACCATTAATAGCATGACCCAAATCAAAGAAAAGGTAGCTGGTATTGCCACCAACATCCTCGCCCTCAGTGAACAGACGCAACAAATTGGGAATATTATCGCCACGGTCAACGACATTGCCGCCCAAAGTAATTTGCTAGCGCTCAATGCCTCCGTTGAGGCCGCCCGCGCGGGTGAACATGGCAAAGGCTTTAATGTCGTCGCCGTTGAGGTACGCAATTTGGCCGAACAATCTAAACAAGCAACTTCCCAAGTCAAACAAATTCTCAACGAAATCCAAAAAGCGACCAATACGGCCGTTATGTCCACCGAAGAAGGGACCAAAGGGGTCGATATCGGTGTTCAACAAACAAAATCTTCTGGTGATACCATTCTCCAACTAGCTGACAATGTCCAAGAAAGCGCCCTTGCCGCCCAACAAATCGTGGCCAGTGCCCAACAACAAGCCACCGGTATGGAACAAATCGCTTTGGCCATGCAAAATATCAACCAAGCGACCATGCAAAGTCTGGCCTCTACCCGCCAAGCGGAAAGAGCCGCCCAAGACCTATCGGCCCTATCCCAACAACTAGAATCTGTGGTCGCCCGCTACAAATTAAACTAACCTGAATTCGACAATTCCCCCCCTTCTTCCCAACGTCATTTCGAGCGCAGTTCAATCCGCCCCACCCTCGACAAGCCCCACCCCTAAATCAAGGATTGAACGAAGTTGAGAAATCTACCCTAACAACACCCTAACCAACTCATCCACAGGTTTAAATCATTATCGAACTCAGGTTAAACTAATATCAATAAATCTTCCCGGAAGGTTATCCCCCTCTCCCACTTTCATAAACCTTCCGGGAAGATAGCTAAATCACACACCTAAAGGATTGACAATCCTCCTCAAACCGTCTAAAATGACCATATAGATGACCATTTCTATGGTCATTAAAATGACCATCTAATATCGGAGGTGCTCGATGAATAAAGAAATGTCAATCGCTGATGCCCGTAACCACTTTACTGCTGTCGTTCGTGATGTAGAAACCGATACCCCCATTACCCTTACCCGCCGTGGTAAACCAGTCGCTGTCATTCTCTCCATGGCTGAATATGAACGCCTCCAAACGAACACGATCGGCTTCTGGCAAGCGTTTTCCGCCTTTAATCAAGAAATTAATCTCGCTGGTCTCCATATCACTCCTGATATTTTTACCGATGTCCGCGATAATACGGCTGGTCGCGATTTCAGTTGGTAATAAACACCTCTGATGAATAACAAAACGGCCCGCTTTTTACTAGATACCAACATCGTTTCGGAGCCTCTACGCCCTCGGCCTAAACGAACAATCCTCACCCATTTAGCCCAACATCAACATCATTTAGCCATCTCCGCCCCCGTTTGGCACGAACTTTGGTTTGGTTGCCAACGACTCCCAGCTTCAACCCGTCGCTCAGCAATCGAACGCTACTTGCAAGATGTCGTCGCCGCTTCCATGCCCATTCTCCCCTATGATGACCGCGCCGCCACCTGGCAGGCAAGCCAACGCGCTCGGCTCACCAACCAAGGTCTCACCCCTCCTTTTGTTGATAGCCAAATCGCCGCCATTGCTTGGGCCAATAACCTCACCCTAGTAACCCTCAATCGTGCCGATTATGACCATTTTTCCGATTTAACTGTCGTCGATTGGTGCTAACCCCAATCACCAAACAAAACGAAACATAAGCAACTTTTTGTAACAAAAACACAGTTCCAACCCCTCAAAAAGCCTTTCTGACAGCTTTTTGAGAGCTTTTGACAGTTCCTAAACACCTCTTGAAAGTTTCTGAAAGAAAATATGTAGATAATAAAGGTATAACTTGTGACAGGAAGCACAATCTTTTGCTTCCATATCAGATAACACATGTGAGGTGATACTATGCAAGTTGCCAACCATTGGCGATTAAAAGCCCAACGATATCAATTAATCGGTGAAACCTGTGACTCCTGTGGGGTTAAATTATTCCCCCCACGTGATGTCTGCTTGGTCTGCGAAGAACCAGCCCAAGAACTTTATACCTTCACCGGCTTAGGCGAAATCTACTCTTTCAGTACCGTTTATGATACAGCCTCTGAGTTTGATGGGTATACCCCTTATGTCGTCGCCCTCATTAAATTAGATGAAGGCCCTATTGTAACCGCTCAACTAACCGATATCGATCCCCAAAATGTTCAAATCGGCATGCCCGTTGAAATGGTTACTCGTAAATTACGTACCGATGGCCCCGAAGGCATGATCTTATACGGCTACAAATTCCGGCCGGCGGTTGTCCCCACCGTTTAATTAATCCCCCAACTATTTCCTACCTCACAAATTGAGAAGATAAACAGCCATCAGTAATATTTGTTACTGATGGCTAACTACCTAAATTTTGTACAAATAAAGGGACAATTAAAAAAATGACGATGATAGTTTTCCGTGTAAAATAAATTCGACCAAGAAGTTTATTTAGG
>DATHYN010000322.1:0-2567 GCA_035459145.1 Anaerolineae bacterium
TCTAATCTCAGAACGGTAACATCTTCTTCTGATGCCTGCACGGTCATCGGTGATCCCTTGGGCGGTCAGTATTGGCATTGTAACCCCTTCACCTCCGAGGAGGTTGTCGCGTTCGGTGGTGGTGGCGCTCAAATATCACTCAATAGTCAAAACCCTAACAACGGCCTTGGTGGTTCAATTTTCTTTGATGATGTTTACATTGTCCCTATCTCCTCCGGTGAACCCTACTCTGGTACGTATGTTATAGATTGCTCCATTGCCGAGTCTTACGTCGCCCCCGCTCCCACCCCTACCCCTGTACCTCTACCCACAGTCACCCCCTACATAATGCCTACCGTTCCTTACACTACTTACACTCCGCAGACTGGTGACACCCCCACACCAATTGTCCCTGTTCTGGTTGATTCGGCTTGTTATGGCTTCGGGCCTTGGTCTATCGACGTGCCCGGCGACGGTGAACCCGCTTCGGATTTTGGTTTTCAGCTTTGTATTGATGAATATCAATTCACTGTCTCGCTTCTCGGTATTTCTTTTAATAGTGATATAGTTGCCTATCTCGGCGCTATTGTCATGATGCTAGCATGGTTTAAAACATAAAATGATTACAATAAATTTAGTAGTACTATCCCCTGTCTCTGTCTGGCTCGGCCTGCTCACTCTTATGATTGCTTATGGCATGGTTAAATTTTTGGTGCCTGTCTAATGTTTATCGCCGCCGATGTCTACCTATCAGCCGTCCGCTCCTTTCGCTCCGTTTACTACGACGGCCGTTATGGTGGCGGTAAGACTCTACTGGCTACGGCCACCGCCTTGAACCTAGCCAAAAATTTTGGCTACTCCATCTACTCCAATATACCAGTCCATCATGATAACGTGGTTGACGTGCCCACCTTCTGTGAAGATGACCACTGCCCAGTCCCCCGCCTACATGCCGTCTATCTGTATGATGAGGCTTGGGGTGAGTTGGGCGCGGGTACAAAGTCAAAACAAATTAATGAGTATCTCGCCTACCTTCGCAAGTGGGATATTATCACCCTTTTACCCTCGGTTCTCCCCCTTGCTCGTGATGCGTGGCTTGTCCATGTGGAGCGCATTTTTTGCGGTGATGCCCTCGGTATCCCTCTATGGGTTTACGCATGGAAAACAAGAGGTAAGAGCGTCAAGAATTCCGGCGGGCGCTTCGCTATTTGGAGGCCTTCAAAATATTTCGGTACGTACGATACAGACATAACGCCTTTAGATATGCCCCCACTTGGGGCTTACCACTACTATAATAACCATCATCGTTATGATGACTACATGAGGAAGCAGAGAGATGAACAAGCGGCCAGATTCGGGGTTTAGACCCAAAATTGTAATAACATTTTTACTAACATTAGTTATGATGGCTTACGGCCTCTACCGTGTTCTATTTGTTCCTATCGGTTCCTCCTCCACCACTACCAGATTCCAGCCCACCCCCACCCCCTCGGCGATTCCGGCCACCGTGACAGCAGATGACGGGGGGGGTTCCCGTGGGGGGGCACCCGTCAACGCTGGCGCGGTGGCTGGTTCGCCGATTCAGTGTTTGCCCGTTGACTCTTCCACCAACTCCTACTACATAGAACCTCGCCCCAACTCTGTCTACATTGTTATTGACGGTTTCGGCTATACCTGCCCCCGCCCTCCCTAGTGATGTATATACATCATGATGTAATACATCATTGCTTTACATAATCCACCGAAAGTGAGGGGGCGAGAAAGTGGGCGCTCTTAAGATACCCTCTTGGGGGAGAGCAGATAGTTATAGGTTGCGAAGCAACCCATAACCATCAAACTTTTTGGGGTAGGTAAAGCGCAAAAGTAAACCACTACCCAACCACGTACCGCTTTAACTGCCACAAAACCGGAGGGAGGTGGAGGAACCAACGACCAACGCACTACCCAACCCTGACCAGTTCCGCAAACTACCGTAGGCCGTGTAGAAGGATTATTTTTTTTGGTTCACCTGGTGAGGCACTCGACCAAGTGAACCAAAAAAAATAATCCTTCGGAACGGTTCCAGAATCAACCATCCTACCCCAAATCTACCCCAAATATCTACCCCAAACCTACCCCAAATTAACAATTTTCTCTCTGGTGTGCTTTGCATTAACTTACATTATTAAAAGTTTGACAAAAAAAAGGAATTATGTTATGATTTCAATCAACCAAAATAAAAAAAACCCCTGCTAAGTGATCGTAGCACTCAACAGGGATTTTACGGATCAAGTATAAACCTGATCTTTCGCTATGTCAATTAGCAAATATGTTTTACGAACCCCTCTTACTTTATTGACAAAACGCGATTATCCCATTATACTAAAAAACGTGTAAATCTCTGCCAACTAAATGTAACTTTCACGAAGCATCTTAACAGGTGCTTTTTTTTTGGCAATTTAATATAAATCGGGCGTTGGTGCCTTTAGCCTCGACAGCCGTCACCAACGCCCTAGCTAGACTTAACCAGCGCCCCCATTGTACCACAGTACCATAGCGCTGGTAAAGTCTCCTATCAAAAGGAAGGTTTTGCTATGTCTAAAACTCCC
>DATHYN010000323.1:0-2491 GCA_035459145.1 Anaerolineae bacterium
CAACACCTCATCATCCCCCAACCTCCCCGCACCCACCTGCGGCGTCAACAACAACCCCCGCCGATACAACGCCCTCTGCGCCGCATACAATGCCGCCGTCGGCTGCCCCTCACTCCCCAACATCAACCACCGCTTCATCTCCCAAGATAACCTAAAACGCTCACCCAGCGGTACCCGTCCCCCCCACAATCGCTCCAAATCTACCTGTCGTCTCTCTAGCTCCGCCACATACGGCGCTCCCGCCACCAGTTCATCCACCCAATCTACCATCACCGCTCCGATAATCGCCCCCGCCTCCGTCTCCCGTCGCCCCCCAAACACCGAAAAATTGACCTCCACTGTCGGCCAACGCCACAGCATCCTACCAATTACATAACTAGACCGTTTCCCCTCCCCCAACGGCCGCCAACTATCCGTTTCTGTCGGCTGTCCCCACATTCTCTGCATCATGCTCCCCCAGTTCGCCACCGCCGCCTTCTCTTGCCCCACCGCCGGCCCAGCCAATGAATAATGCACCCCTAATACCGGCCGGTCCTCGGCCGGCCCCCGCCCCTCCACCACCAACACCGGCAACCCGTATGTCTGCTCCCCCACAATCCGCACATTCGGCCAACCACCGTACGATTTCAACCGTGGCCGCCCCGCCCACGCCTCTTTCAACTCAACCATCGTCACCCCCCAGCCCCAACCCGCTTTCCCTACCTGAAACCCCTCAGCCCAATCAAGGCTCATCGCCGATCCACCCCTCCCCAAACCCGCTCAATAACCACCAATACCCCTCCCGCCAATACCAACCCCGCCGCAATACTTACAATTAACCACAACCCATCAAAACGAGCCGTCGTCACATTCGTTACCACCGCCTCCCCACTCTCACTCGGCCCCCCAGCCCCCACCACTTCCCCCGTCACTACACTACCTACCTCAGCTACCGCCACCCCCTCCGGTGTCGCCGTCCTCACAGGCTCTGTCACCACGGGCGTCACCACCCCACCAGTAACCGCTGTGACCGCCTCAACCGATTCTCCCTCTCCCCCACTCACGCCACTCACCCCACTCACGGCTGTTCCCGTTGCCACCACCGCTGGCGGTGGCGTCGCCACCACCTCCGCCACCAACACCGACGTCGCCGTCTCCCTTGGTGTCACTACCTCCTCCGCTACCACATCAGCCCCAGCCACCTCCACGGCCACCACCACGCCCCCACTAGGCCGCACCTGCACCACCTGACCAATCTGCAATAACGGCACATCCCCCCAACCATTCAATGCCAAAAATTCTTCCAAACTCAAACCATAACTGAGCGCAATTCCCAATGGCGTATCCCCTGCACGAACCGCATGCGTCAACGATGGCGTTGGCGTTGGTGGTGGCGCTTGTCCCGGCAACAATCTAATCACCACCTCATCCCCCACCGATAATAACGAATATTCATTAAGCCCGTTATACCACAACAACTCATCAATCGTTAACCCATACTCCGCCGCAATCCCCCACGGCGTATCCCCTGGCTGAACAATATGACTTAACGGCGGTGTTGGCGTTGGCGGCGGGGGTTGCCCTTCCGGCAATCGAATCGTAATCTCATCCCCCGGCTGAACAAAATCGCTCTCTTTCATATTATTAATCTGCAATAAATAGTTCACATCAACATCGTAATGAGCCGCTAATGTCCATAACGCTTGCCCTTCTCCCACCACATGCACAATTGACCCATCCTCTTTAGGTGTGCTCAACACCACCGGCGCCACCAAAATCGGCGCGGGGCTTTCCGTCTCTTCAGCCACAACTGGAGCCACACCGGCCGCCCGCGGCCGACCCAACACCATCACATACATAATCACCCCCTCCGCCTCATTACGCGCATACGCCGTCCCCGCCTCAATTGAATGTCCCGCCATCAACGTCTGATAATGAATCGCACTATTTTTCCACCAAATCAACCCCTGACGCGGACTCATCCCCGTCCCCCCCACAATCGTCTCCGCCACATACCCATTATAACCCGCATCCGCCGCCCTCGTCCTAGGCGTCGACCCATCTCCACCCGTATGACTCGTATACACAATATTGGCCGCCATCCAATTGGCATGCCTCTGCGCCGCTATCGCCAATGTACTATTAAACTTAAGTGGGGCCACCCCACCCTCGGCCCGCATCTGATTCACCAACTGAAACATCTCCGATGCGGGCCCACTCTGCGCCGCCACCGCCCCTTGTCCTTGTCCCCACCACACCAATAAACCGATAAAAAGCATCCCCCAACCCAACCGTTTAAATCGTTTTATTATATTCATAATCTCGAACTATAACACCCGGCAACCTCCCTGCCAAATTTTCTAATCTTCGCCCAGGGCAATCGCATACTCGCCTTACTCCATTCAATCTCTCACTAGAAACGTCCTTTTCGACCGGAGTTTGCCCGTTTTTCATTGCTAATACATTCCAAATCAGAAAAAGGGCAAACGGAGTGGAGAAATCTAAGAGTATG
>DATHYN010000324.1:0-6655 GCA_035459145.1 Anaerolineae bacterium
GCGGAATGGGATTTATGAGGCGGCACCAACGACGGTAGCAATTAATGTGATGCCGAATACAGCGCCTATAGCGCAAACGGATGTTTATACAACGTATCAGGTGGTGCCGTTATATATGGATGTGGTGGCGAATGATATGGATGGGGAGATGAATGGGTTGACGCCCATGGTGGTCACGCCGCCGGTGACCGGTACATTGGTGGTGACCGGTACCAATCAACTACTGTACACACCGGTGATGACGGGCCCGGCTGTAGTGACCTTTACCTACCAAGCGTATGATGGGGCTTTGTCCTCTGCACCGACTATGGTCACAATTAATGTTGAAACGGCGAGTCCTGTTGATCTGTTGGCCTGTAATATGCCTGCGGTGACGTTTGAAGCGGGTTTGCCTTCCGAGTGGGTTTCGGTGGTGAATACGGGCTTGTTTACGTGGACAACGACGGCTGATACGGCGTGTGCTTGGGGTAATGAGACGCCGGGTACGGGTGAAGCGGCTTGTGCCGATGCGGATCAGTTTAATGAGGCTAGGTTACCGTATGATCTTGATTTAATGACGAATCCGTTTAATCTGCCGGGCGAAGGTAATGCCACTTTGCGTTTTGGGTATTATTTGGAAACATATGAAATCGGCTCTATTCTTGATGCTGATATCCTTGTTGATGGCAGTTGGCATAATGTATGGTGGATAACGGGTTATTATCAATCTAATGGAGAAGCGGAGATTGATTTGTCCCCCTATTTAGGCGAATCAGATTTACAATTGCGTTTTAAATATTCGGGTGAGGATTGGGATTATGCGGCCATGGTGGATGATGTTTCGTTAGATTGTCAACTGACAGCGACGAATACGGTGAATGATGAGGCGCAATTGACTAAAGCGATATCGACAACACATGTTTTTTATTGGGATACCTTTGCCAGTGGTTTCTTTGGGCAGAGTGATGATGTTTTGGTGCGTTTGGAGCTGTATGAACAAGATAATACGAAACCAGTAACGGGTACCTATTCATATCCGAACTTAGCTCCGGCTGAAACGTTACATCCGTATGCAACGACGACCAGTTCCCCCTTCCGTGTGCGTGGTACACAGATTCGTGTCTTTGGTGATGGACCAGATGCGGCATGGCCCTTGGATGAGATAACGGGCACGGTAGCTATAGAAGCGAATGGGTCTGGTTATGATGGTAGTTTGCTGACGGGAACAACCTTTACCACAGACACGGCACCCGTTAATTATCCTAATGCCAGCGCGGTTGCTTTTAATGGTATTGACGAGCCACTTTTTGTCCCTTCGATCCCTATTGTGAATCGAACGGTAACGCCTGAAAGAGCTATCTCTGTTTGGTTTAAAGCGGATGATGTCACGAT
This sequence comes from Anaerolineae bacterium, assembly GCA_035459145.1. Taxonomy (GTDB): domain Bacteria; phylum Chloroflexota; class Anaerolineae; order Promineifilales; family Promineifilaceae; genus DATHYN01. The sequence continues at coordinate 1,372 of DATHYN010000324.1, forward strand.
TAATGATCGTAAACAGGTGATTTTCGAAGCAGGGGGGGCTGTTAATGGGCTCTCAATCTATCTTTACGATGGGGAATTGTATGCTGGCGCGTATATGGAGAGCGGTGGCGTTTCTGGTTGGGGCGGAGATTGGGTCACAACAACTCAGGTTGAATCGGGGCAGTGGCATCATCTGGTGTGGCAGATGTTTGGTGATGATCTTGTGCAAGCGGACCGCATGTCTTTATATTTGGATGGTGAGTTAGTGGGCACGGCACCAGGGATGCAAACCTACAATCATCCTAATGCGAATAGTCTCGGTGGCATTAATGGTGATACCAAATTCCATGATGTGGGTGATGTGACCGGGCCTGGGCCGTTAGCCCATCTGTTTGTGGGTGTTATTGATGAATTACGGGTTTATAATCGTTTGTTGACACCGGCCGAAATCCGACAATTGGCCGAGGGTGAGCCGTTATACAGTGTGACTGCACCTGTTGCTAACGCGCGTATTTACCGTCTTCCTGCTGGTCAAACAACGAATGGTACGCTTCTTACCGATAGTGCCGGTTTACCTTTGGTTAGTGACAACCAAGGTTATTTGCAAGGGCAAGCGCAACTAGCGGTTGGTGATCAGCTTATGGCGATGGTGCCGATTACAGTTACTGACGCCTACACGCTTTATTACACTAGTGGCACACCGATTACGACGGGTCTGGATCTTGATAATGTCAACAATCCGGGCACGCAAAATTTGACTGTTTCGTCGGCCAAACCATTATTGTTGTTTAATTTAGATGTTTCTCTTGAGTGGGATGCGACCAATGATGACCTTTTCTTGGACACGTTAGCGACCGTATTGGGCTATAGTTCTGATGTATTATACGATGTCAGCAATGGGCAAGCGGCTTTGGGTGATGTGCGCCTTTATCAAAACCGTGAAAATTGGCATGAGGCTGATATTTTGTTGTATGCGGCTAATGATATCCATCCTAGTGCGACTATGGGTGGGGTTGTGGATGATCCGGTACATGATATTGGGCTGACGGGCGTTATTACCAATGCGTATCGGCCTGGTTTGATTCGGATGGGGTCGAATTGGGACCCGTTTGGGGAGGGGCAGGCTGATTTTACGCAAGAGTGGTGGCAAGCGTTGACCCACGAGCTGGGGCATTATCTGTTCTTTATGCCGGATAATTATATTGGAGCGGATGAGGGTGGTATTTTAGCGACAGATTGCATCGGTAGTTTTATGACGACCAGTTATGATGATGCTTACAGTGAGTTTTTGCCGGAAGCGGATTGGATTGGTGACTGTTTGTTGACATTGGCGGCGCAGACGACCGGGCGGCCGGATTGGGAGACGATTACGACGTTTTATCCGATGTTAAATGCGCCGGCGAGTCGGTTTGAAAATAGTGGGCCGACTGTGTTGCCGTTAGCGATGACGGCTGTGACGATGGTGCCACCGGCAATGGATAACGGCATTCAAGCGGGGGGGAATTATACGTTGCGGGCGGCGGATACGGGGCAAGTGGTCACTGTACCACAGGCGCGTGGTTATTTGCGGCAGACGAGGGGGACGGCGGATTTAAGTGATGACGGGATTATCCCGTTAGGGGTGACGAATGCGGGTGGCGATCGGTTGAAGGTGCGGGGGGCAGCGGTGGGTGATGAGGTTTGTATTGTTGATACAAGTCGAAACCCAGCTTATTTAGGCTGTGAAACGGTGGATAGTTTGAGCAGTTCGATTGATGTGTATACGGTAGCTGGTTGGCAACCGAATATTTTGGTCAAATCGATCACTTCGGAGACGTTGGCGATTACGGTGACGCAGTATGTGAGTTCGGCGATGATGAATGTGCAGGTTCTGCCGGCGTATGGTTTGCCGGGCAGGGCTGATTTGATTACGTCTACATGGGGGGCGTTAACGGTTGTTGATCCGCTCAATCCGGTGACGTTTACGGGACAAATCGATCTAGATTATCTGACGTTTGAGGGGACGGTGCGGGTGTGGGTACCGGGGACGGTGCCAACTCAGCAAGCGTTTACTGATTTTGCAATTAGTTTAGATGCGTGGGGAGGCGAGAGTGCGATTTGGGGAGGCGAGAGTGCGATTTGGGGAGGTGAGAGTGCGATTTGGGGTGGGCCGAGTCGGCCGTGGGGGGCACCATCGGTGTCAACGGATGGGCAGTTAGTCATTCTGAATTTTGATGATCCGTATGGGCCAACCGGTATCGGATCGATGCAAAGTTTGGCGAGTGTGCCAACGTTGCCAGCTTGGTTGACGGTGGTGGGAGATGCGTATAATGTGCAGTTACGGCCTGGGTTTACGGCGAATGTGACGCGCACGATTGCGATCGATTATTTGCAACGACAGACACCTGATGGGTATGAACATACGTTAACGATGTATTATTCACCTGATTATGGCAAGACATGGTTGCGTTTACCGACGCGGCTAGATACAGAAGAGAATCGGGCGGTGGCTTTTATGGATAACAATCAGCCAGAAGGGTTGTATGCGTTAATTGCGACGGTGCGGATGAGTCCGTTCACGTTGGGGTGGAATCTGTTTGGGTATCCGATTAATGAGACACGGCCGATAACCAGCGCCCTCGCCTCTATCGATGGATCTTATAATAGTGTTTACCATTATGATGCTTATACGGGTCAATGGTTGTTGTATGATGCGGTGGTGGCTAAAAATTATGCCGATTATGCTGGTTTGGTTAATACCTTGGATAATTTGGAGTATGGTTTAGGGTATTGGTTGTATGCGACGGAGCCGATCACATTGTTTTTAGGTGTGCCGACTGACAATGGAAATAGTTTGACGGAACCGGTGAATGGTCTGTTTGCATTCCCGCCGATGACAATTTTTGGTCCGGTGTGGTCTACGGCCGAGTTTGTACCGACTGCGGGCATGACGATTGAGGCGTATGTTAATGATGTGTTATGCGGAACGGGCACGCTTGTTGAGTGGCAAGGGGCGTTGGCATATCAGTTGCAAGTTAAGGCGAATAGTGGTGATGGGTGTGGTTTGACGGGCGCGACAGTTCATTTTGCCATTGATGGACAGATGTTGTGGGGTGGGGAAGCGGTGTGGGATAGTAGTCAGGCGCAGTATCATCCGTTGACGGCGGCGGTTTGTGTGGCGCCGTCAACGCCGATGGTAGCTGGCGAGGTGGTGGGGTTGGATATTCTGTTGAGTTGGGCGGATGTGGGCGCGAGTGGGTATGAGGTCTGGGTTCAAGATGGGCCGTATGCGGCGGCTGGCGCGGATTGTGCCACGGCTGCTAATTGTGAGTTGGTATCGGGGTTGGGTTATGTGGATGAGGGTGGAGTGGTAGTAGGTGAGGCGCGTTGGTATCAGGTTGGGGCGGTAGCGAGTTGTGGGGTGCGGGGAGATGTGGCCGAGGTGGGAGTGATGACGATAGAGATAGTGGGGGGTGAATAAGTAAAGATATGAATTTTAATTGTTATGTTAAAAGTGTAGGAGTTTACCAATGACGAATGAACAGTTTGTCTCTTTGAAGAAAGAGCTATCGCTTCAAGCTAAAAATGGGATTGATTTTATTGCCGCGGCGACAATAATCTGGTTGGCTGTTGCTGTGATTTGGACATTGTCTTGGCCCGCATATGATCGCAGTGTATGGACATTTATTGTTGGTGGGCCAATGTTGCCTTTGGCTTTTCTGTTATCAAAGCTATTTAAAACGAACTGGACCGTAGCAGATAATCCTTTGCAACCGTTGGGTCTTTGGTTGAACATTGCCCAACTTTTTTATTTCCCCTTTTTGGTTTTTATATTGTTGCACGATCCAGATTATTTTGTTATGACCTATGCTATTATTACAGGGGCTCATTTTTTCCCCTATGCTTGGTTTTATGATGAAAAAGCATATGCGGTTATGGCTGGGGTGATCGTTGTTGGTGCTTTGTTATTAGGGTTAAATGTAGCGGTCGATAATATGTTTTTGATACCTTTATATACAGCGGTGTGTCTGTTAATCTTGGGAGGTGCGCTGTATTATTCATATAGGCATAAGGTTGTAGCTTGAGTTATGGGTTAGAGTGTAATGACTTGGTCGGGGGGGGTGCCAGCTAAAGCGGCGTAGAGATCGGGGAAACAGCCGACGAGGACGTTAGCGACGGTGCCGGAGGGGGTGCACTCGGCCGCTTCCGTTCGTCCTTTTCCCGTGACTGGGTCACACCAACGGGGTGAACCGATGGCGAGATTGCGCTCAAGAGCACACATATCACACATCATAAGCATCATGCCGGTTTCGGCAGCGATTTTGGAGAGGCGTTCGCCGATGGGGTCACCTTGCCGAAGGACAAATGTGTTGTCATCGAAGAAGAACATGCCGATGACTTCGACACCATGGGTGCCGGCTTCAAGTTGGGGGAGGATCATTTGGCCGAGTTTGTAGCTGGCCGAGCGGGGGTGAGCAAAAACGTAAGCGATTTTCATAGTTATAAATTGCCTTTTTATTTAGTGCAAAGTTCCACGTATTTAGTTAATGACAAAATGAGCGAGCGTGCGTTGGAGACCAATGACATCAGTCCCTTTTTTGAGCTGTTTGTTGACCGTTGGTTGAGGAGAGGAAGAGGCCCAAATTTTTAGTTCGGCATCGAGGTCGAAGCGGCCGGCGGTTTCGACGGTGAAATATTTGATTGATTTGTAGGGGATGGTGAGGTATTCGACTTTTTTGCCGGTGATGCCTTGAACGTCGATGAGGATGAGGCGTTTGTTGGTGAAGATGAAGCTGTCGCGAATAACTTTGAAGGCGGCGTGTACTTCTTCGCCGGGGGTTAAGATGTCTGCATGTTTTTTCTGAACTTCTTCGGGGTTGAGGGTGGTGGCGTTGCCGAGGAGTCCGTTGATAATGCCCATAGTGGTTAATCCTTTTGCTAAGTAATGGGTTGTTTTTTTTATTGCTATAGAATGATAACGGGGGATAGGTATTGTGGCAAGGTTTTGGGTAGATGTGGGCGTTTAATATATGTGTAGGCAACTGTTGGTGGTTGGGTTAAGAGTGTGTGCCGCATGTATGCTTACGTTTGAGTTGTGGGCTGGTTTGAGTAGGTTTGGTGGGTTTTGACGCGGATTTTGGGGATTTGACAGATTTTTTGGTGTTGGTGAAGTGAGGAGGGGTGTTAAATATTATGAAGAGGGCGGCATTTGGGTGGGAGGGAGCGGAATGAGGGGGAGGGGGCGGGCCCAGATGCGTTCGTCTTGGATGATGAGGGGCTGGTGGGTGAAGGCGTCATAGAGGGTGAGAATGGGCTGGATTGTTTG
>DATHYN010000325.1:0-9412 GCA_035459145.1 Anaerolineae bacterium
ATCGCATACTCATTCTAACTATCAAATCCCCACCTCGAAAAACCCTTCCCGACCGGAGTTTGCCCGCTTTTTGACTAACCAATACATTCCAAGTCACAAAAAGGGCAAACGGAGTGGAGGGATCTAAGAGTATGCAATCACCCTATTATACTATCACCTAAGTTACACTTTTCTCTACAAAAATGATAAAATCAATAACCATGAATACTAAACGTGTAATCCTATCCGTATACGACAAAACAAATCTTTTATCCTTTGCCCAAGGTCTTCATGACCTTGGTTGGGAATTGGTTGCCAGCGGTGGCACCGCCCGCCAACTGCGGGAAGCAGACTTGCCTATCACCGATGTCGCCGCCGTCACCAATGCCCCTGAGATGTTGGGTGGTCGCGTTAAAACCCTCCATCCCGCTATTCACGGCGGGATTCTAGCCCGTGATATCGACTCCGACCAAGCCGATTTAGCCGCCCAAAACATTAAAATGGTCGACCTCGTTGTCTGTAATCTCTACCCCTTTCAAGACACCGTAGCCCAGCCCGATGTCACCCTCGCTGATGCCATCGAACAAATCGATATCGGTGGCGTCACCTTACTCCGCGCCGCCGCCAAAAACTTCGCCCGCGTTGGCGTTATCTGCGACCCGGCCGATTACGGCTTTATCTTAGCCACCTTACAAAAAGATGGTCAACTCAATGACCAACAACGCCGCCAATTAGCGGTCAAAGCGTTTACCCACACCCGTGACTACGACACCGCCATCACCGCCTACCTCACCAATATCGATGACGAACCCCACCCCGCCACCCTTAGCTTCCACCTCACCCGCAACCAAACCCTCCGCTACGGCGAAAACCCCCACCAAACCGCCGCCCTCTACGCCACCAATCCTGACGCTGGCCCCCTCGGCGGCCAGTTCGTCCAAGGCAATAAACCCCTCTCCTACAACAACCTCCTCGACCTCGACGCCGCCTGGGGCGCCGTCAGCATCTTCGACCAACCCGCCGTCGTCATCGTCAAACACCTCTCCCCTTGCGGCATCGCCGTCGCCAACTCCATCGCCGAAGCCTTCACCCCCGCCCTCAAATCAGACCCCGTCTCCGCCTTCGGCGGCGTCATCGCCACCAACCGCGAAGTCGACGACGCCTTCGTCACCGAAGTTAAAAAAGCCAAACTCTTCATCGAAGCCATCGCCGCCCCTAGCTTCAGCGACTCCGCCCAAGATTGGTTCGCCAAAAAGAAGAAAAACTGTCGCCTCGTCGCCGTCCCTGAAATCGGCCGTGGCGGCTTCGAAGTCCGCGCCATCCAAGGTGGCTTCCTCGTCCAAGATTGGGACAAAGGGGACCCCGCTGGCACCGAATACACCGTCGTCAGCCAACGTCAACCAACAGAAGACGAATGGGCCGCCATCCGTTTCGGCTGGCTAGCTGTCCAACAAGTCAAATCAAACGCCATCGTCTTCGCTCGGCCCGGCCGCACCGTCGGCGTCGGCTGTGGCCTCCCCAGCCGTATCGACGCCGTCGCCCTCGCTGGCAAAAAAGCAGGCGACGAAGCACAAGGCGCCATCATGGCCTCCGATGCCTTCTTCCCCTTCCCCGATGGCATCGAAGAAGCCGCTAAATTCGGCGTCACCGCCGTCGTCCAACCAGGTGGCTCTATCCGCGATGATGACGTCATCGCCGCCGTCGACGACATGGGCCTCGCCATGGTCGTCACCGGCGTCCGCCACTTCCGCCACTAACCCCCCAGACCTCAGAGGTTTCCACACCCAACCCTTCCAACCCAAACACCCATCCTAAAAACCTCTGAGGTCTCCCTACACCCCTTATCTACCTCTAAATACATAACCAAGGAAACCCCCTCATGAAAATCGCCCTCGGCTCCGATGAAAAAACACACCTCACCGACCATCTCATCACCGAACTCGAAAAACGTGGCCACACCCTCACCCTCTTCGGCCCCTTAACTGAGACCGATACCTACTGGCCGGCCGTCGCCCAACAAGTCGCGGAAGCCGTCATCACCAACCAAGCCGACGAAGGTATCATTCTCTGCTGGACCGGCACTGGCGTCACCATCGCCGCCAACAAACTCCCCGGTATCCGCGCCGCCCTCTGCGACGACGCCGAAACCGCCCGCGGCGCCCGCCTCTGGAACAACGCCAACGTCCTCACCCTTTCCCTCCGCCGCACCACCCCCATCATCGCCTCCGAAATCCTCGACGCCTGGTTTGCCCACACCTACCAACCCAACGAAACCGATGACACTTGCCTCGGCCAACTCGCCACCATCGAAGAAAAATACCGCGCCTAGCCCCTTCCCCCTTTTTACCCCCCATCCACTAACCAAAACCCCCTAAAGAACTCTGCCGTTTTTTAACATTTCACTACCCACCCTGAAGGTAGCGCGATTTGTTAAATTGCCAGACTTCCAACTAAACACCCCTCCTCACCTCACCAACACAAAAAAATCCGTCAAATCCCCAAAATCCGCGTCAAAATCTCCAAACCTCACCCCCACCACAACCTCCCCTCCAACAAACAACCCAAAAAACCGCCAAACATCTCCCCTTACCCCAATAAATCAGATCATGCTATAATCCCCCCATGAGTAACCAATCAAACACCTTTAAAACATTAACCACCGCCTTCACCATCGCCGCCAGCGCCGCTGGCCTCAGCTACTACTGGCTTGCCAAACGCCCTCTCCCCACCATCGATGGCCATACTAAACTAACCGGTCTCCACGAACCAGTTGAAATTATCCGCGATAAATGGGGCGTCCCCCACATCTACGCCCAAAACGAACACGACCTCCTCTTTGCCCAAGGCTACACCCATGCCCAAGACCGCTTATGGCAAATGGATTTCAATCGCCGCCTCGTCGCCGGCCGCCTCGCCGAAATCATCGGCCCCAAAGCGCTCCCCCTCGACCGCTGGTTACGCACCCTCACCTTCTACCGTACCGCCCAAGCCGAAGTTCCTCTCATCGAAACCCAAGTGCGTACCGCCTACGATGCCTACATCGCTGGCGTCAACGCCTTCATCACCCTCGGCCACTACCCCCTCGAATGCACCCTCCTCCGCTACCAACCCGAACCCTGGACCCTCGTCGACATGCTCGCTTGGATCAAAATGATGGCCTGGACCCTCTCCATCAACTGGGAAACCGAAATCCTCCGCGCCCAAATCATCAACCACCTCGGCCCCGAAAAAGCGGCCCAACTCGATGTCGACCACGCCTACCTCGACCCCAACCAACCACCCAATACCATCATCCCTCCTCACACCCCTTATAACCCCCTCGGCCAATCCGCCCTCGACCGCGCCACCCACGCTCGCACCACCCTCGGCCCCACCGCCCACGACGGCGCCGTCGGCAGTAACAGCTGGGTCGTCAACGGCCAACACACCACCACCGGCGCTCCCCTCCTCGCCAACGATATGCACCTCGGCATGAGCCAACCCGCCATCTGGTACGAAAACCACCTCATCACCCCCCAACTCAATACCACCGGCGTCACCTTCCCCGGCCTCCCCTTCATCGTCTCCGGCCACAACGGCCACGTCACTTGGGGCTTCACCAACGCCTTCGTCGATGTCCAAGATATCTACCGCCAACGCCTCAAACGCACCGCTGACAATCAAGTTTTATACCAATATGACGACCAATGGCTCCCCGCCACCGTCTATCAAGAAGAAATAAAAGTCAAAGACGCCCCCTCCGTCACCGAAGAAGTCATTGTCACCCGCCACGGCCCCATCATCAATAACCTCTCCCCCGACTTCATCGGCGAAGAACCCCTCGCCCTCTGCTGGACCGCCCTCCAACCAAACCGCATGATAAGCGGTCTCTACCACACCGCCTACGCCACCGATATCCCCTCTCTCCGCCAAGCGTTCCGCACTTGGGCCGCCCCGCCACAAAATGCCGTTATGGCTGACGACCAAGGCAACATCGCCTACTCCCTCATCGGTCATGTCCCTCAACGCAAACAGGGCAACGGCCGTTTGCCCCGCCCCGGCTGGACCAGCCAATACGACTGGCTCACCCAATACCTCCCCTTCGAACAACACCCCCATCTCGATAACCCCGAACAAGGCTTCATCGTTACCGCCAACAACAAAATCGTCGATGACACCTACCCCCACCATCTCAGCGACGACTACCTCAATCCCGCCCGCGCCCAACGCATCACCGCCATGATCCGCCAACAAAACAAAATCGATATCCCCTACATGCAAAAAATGCATTACGACACCATCTCCCCCACCGCTAAAATCATCGCCCAAACCCTTACCCAACTAACCACCAACTCCCCTCAACTCAACAACCTCCTCACCCATTTTCGTGATTGGGACGGAGATTTAACCATCGACAGCATTCCCGCCGCCATCTACGAAGTCTTCATTCGCCAACTGATACTAACCATCTATCGCCCTCACCTCGGTTCCGATTTGGCCGCACGTCTGGCCGGTAAAGGGCCCATCCCCGTTCTCGCCGAGGGTACCCTTTATGGCGACCACAGTTGGGTCTGGCTAGTCCAACAGCTCGCCACTAACAATGATTCCCCTTGGTTCACTCCCCACGGCGGCCGCCAAGCCGCCCTCGAACAAGCCCTCCAAGCCACCCTAGACTTCCTCCTCAACCGCTTCGGCCCCGATATCAACCAATGGCGGTGGGGCAAGTTGCATCAAATCCTCTTTTCCCACCAACTCGGCGCCAACCCCCAACTCGCTAAACTATTCAATCGCGGCCCCTTCCCCATGCCTGGTGATAACAACACCCCCTACGCCACCGGTACCGGTATCTACAACCTCGATTCCCAAAAAATGACCGCCTCCCCTTACCGTATGATTATCGATACCCAAAACTGGAGCAACTCCGTCAGCCTCTTAGGCATCGGCCAATCAGGTCATGTCACTAGCCCCTACTATGATAATCAGTTGGATGATTGGTTGAACGGCCGTTACCACCCCATGCCCTTTACCCGCCAAGACCTCTTCCCCCACACCGCCCATACCCTCTACCTCATCCCAAAATGATCAAGCTTTTTTTACCCCAAAACACCTTCTTTTCAGTCTGGTAGATAGAACGTATTTTCTACAAAAATCTCTCTTATGTCAAACAAACTTGCGCAATATTTTGTGAGCTACTCACAATAAAATGTGAGGGGATTGTCTAATGCCTCCAAAATTAACCGCTTACCCCACCTACCTAATCATTAGCTTCGTCTTTTCACTTAATTTTACCCTAATGAGCATGATTAGCGCCATCTACCGTGTCGAATCAGCCGGCTTAAACCCGCTCCAACTCATCTTAGTCGGCACTGTGCTTGAATTAGCCGTCTTTATCTTTGAAATCCCTACCGGCATTGTCGCCGATATCTACAGCCGCCGCCTTTCTATCATCATCGGCTATACCCTTATCGGCCTTGGCTTCATCGTTGAAGCCAGTTGGACCTACTTCCCCACCATTCTCCTCGCTCAAGCAATCTGGGGCTTTGGCTACACCTTCATTAGTGGCGCCCAAGACGCTTGGCTAGCCGATGAACTCGGCCAACAACACACACTACCCGCCGTCTATCTTCGTGGTTTACAATACGATCAAGCCGGCCGTCTTGTCGGCCTCATCTTCGCCACTTGGCTCGGCGCCCAACAGCTAGCTCGCCCCCTCCTTATTGGTGGCCTCGGCTGCCTCACCCTCGCTCTCTTTCTATACCTTTTCATGCCCGAAAACAATTTCACCCCCACCCCACCCTCAAACCGCTCCAACTGGCAAACTATGCGCGCTACCGCCCACACCAGCTTCCAACTCATCTACCAACGACCTCTCCTGCGCGCTATTCTCCTCATTACTCTCTTTGCCGGTCTAGCCAGTGAACCCCTTGACCGCTTCTGGGAAGCCCACATCCTCATTAATTACACTTTACCTCCATTGCCGGCCAACTTAACCGCCTTTACCGCCTCTCTCAATTCCCCCCTAGCCAGCACTGTAACTTGGTTTGGCCTCCTCAATTTATGCCTACTCGCCATAAACATCCTCTTGGCCAACTTCGTCCGTCAATATCTTGATCACCAAACCAAACAACTTATTCCCACCCTCCTCATCATCAACATCCTCATCATTCTCGGTGTCATCTTCTTCGCCCTCGCCCCCTCGTTCGGCTGGGTTCTCTTTAGCTACTTTTTGATGGCCACCATGCGCACCATCGATCATCCCCTCTATATGGCCTGGCTCAATAAAGACCTACCCTCGGCCACCCGCGCCACCATCCTCTCCTTCAGCGGCCAACTCAACGCCCTCGGCCAAATCGTTGGCGGCCTCATCATCGGCCTCATCGCCACCCGCTATAACCTCCCCCTTGGCTTCCTCCTCGCCGCCCTCTTCCTCCTCCCCATTCCCCTCATCTACGCCTACCAACATCTTCTTAACCACAGTAACCATGAAAAACAATAAAAATGGGATGGTTCATATTCATTTGCAAATCACTTTACAAAACCACATATCTATTAGGGCTGTCATTCCTGCGTAGATGCTGTCCGCTTTTCTTATGTCAACCAACTCATCTACAGCCCCTTCAGGGCTGTCATCCTCGCGAAAGCGGGGATCCACTCCTAAAATCACCTTTATTTCGGCTTCGTTCTCCGCAAATCCTACCTGCTCAACAAAAACGGACAACATCTGCGTAGGCAGGAATCAACTCCTAATATCCCCCCTAAATCCACCTAGTTCTCAGCAAAGCCCATTCTCATTTGTAAATTTAATTCTGAACCATCACACAAAAAGGTTGGCAAAATCTATCTTAACAGTTAAAGTAATAATCCTGACAACAAACCCATCATCCCGAAACCGTCATTTCGAGCGCAGTTCAATCCGCTACACTCAAAAACAACCTCACCTTTAAAACAAGGATTGAACGAAGTCGAGAAATCTACCATCATCTCACCTATAATATATGCACTAAAGACACCTTATTTTCAACCAAATTTATAACCAAAGGACACAAATATGCGCAAACCCCTCCTAATCGGCTGTACCACCTTCATCATCGCCCTTGCTGGCTTTATCATCTATCTCTACTTTACCCTCGCCCCCCAAGTCAACCTCGTCGGCTGGACCAGCGACGGTACTCTCGCCAATGTCACCATCCCCGATGGCTTCACCATCAACGTCTTCGCCCAAGACCTCAACGGCCCCCGCTTCCTCACTGTCGGTCCCGATAACACCATTTACGTTGCCGATCGTCGCGCTGACCGCATCGTTGCCCTCCCCGACGCCGACGGCGACGGCGTCGCCGACAGCCAACGCATCTTCGCCACCGATGTCCGCCGCCCCCACAGTATCCTCTTCCATGAAGGCCACGCCTATGTCGGCATCACCAGCGGCGTAATCCGCCTCACCGACACCGATGGCGACGGCGTCGCCGACGAACGCCAAACCATCATCGACGACTACCCTACTGTCGGCGCCCACGGCACCCGCACCCTCCTCTTCCTCCCCGACGGCCGCCTCCTCGTCTCCATCGGCTCCAGCTGTAACGTCTGCATCGAAGACGACCCCCGCCGTGGTGGTATCGTCATCTACGACGCCGACCTCAACCCCGCCAGCGAACGCATCTTCGCCACTGGCCTGCGCAACGCCGTCGGCCTCGCTCTCCAACCAAACACCGATTTAGTCTGGGCCACCAACAACGGCCGTGACCTCATGGGCGACGACCTCCCCCCTGAAACCATCTCCATTGTCACCGATGGTGCCGATTACGGCTGGCCCCGTTGCCACAACGGCCACATCCCCGACCCCGAATACGGCACAGACCCCGATGCTTGCGCTGGCGTCACCCCACCCGTCGTCGAAATGCAAGCCCATACCGCCCCCCTCGGCCTCACCTTCTACCCCACCGACGTCACCAATCTCACCAACCCCTTCCCCACTGAATACCACGGCGACCTCTTCGTCGCCCTCCACGGCTCCTGGAACCGTTCCGTCCCCGTCGGCTACAGCATCGTCCGCCTCGACATGGATGGCGACCAACCCGCCACCGACACCGTCACCGATTTCGCCACCGGCTGGCTCCGCTTCGATGACAACAACGAATCAATCGTCGACGGCCGCCCCGTCGGCCTCACCGTCGGCCCCGATGGCGCCCTCTACACCACCGACGACCTCGGCGGCTTTATCTACCGCATCGCCCCCGAATAGTACCCAATTTGCCCCAAAGGAACATTTATGTTTGATTTCACCAACAAAACCGTCCTCATCACCGGCGCCTCCCGCGGTATCGGCCGCGCCATCGCCCTCCAATTCGCCACCGCCGGCGCCTCCATCGCCCTCCATTACAACCAAAACCACGCCGCTGCCCAAGACACCCTCGGCCAACTCCCCGGCCACAACCACCACACCTTCACCGCCGACCTCAGCGACCCCACCACCGCCGCCCCCCTCATCGACCAAGTCACCACGGCCATGGGCCCCATCCACATCCTCATCAACAACGCCGCCATCTACGAAGACCACCCCCTCGCCACCACCGACCACCAAACATGGTACGCCAGTTGGCAAAAAATCATCAACACCAACCTCCTCAGCATCGCCAACCTCATGCACGCCGCCGGCCAACAAATGATCGCCAACGGCGGCGGCCGCATCGTCAACATCTCCTCCCGTGGCGCCTTCCGTGGCGAACCCACCAGCCCCGCCTACGGCGCCAGCAAAGCCGGCCTCAACGCCCTCAGCCAATCTCTAGCCAAATACCTCGCCCCCTACAACATATTCGTCGGCGTTGTCGCCCCCGGCTTCGTCGAAACCGACATGGCCACCAACCACCTCGCCGGCCCCCAAGGCGACGCCATCCGCGCCCAAAGCCCCCTCAACCGCGTCGCCACCCCCGACGAAGTCGCCTACGCCACCCTCTTCCTCGCCGCCCCCCAAACAAAATTCCTCACCGGCGCCATCATCGACGTCAACGGCGCCTCCTACCTCCGCACCTAACAAACCCAACACAATTCCTCTATTAAAAGGTGGCGCAATTTGTTAAATTGCCAGATTGCTAAATCGGACTACCCGTCATCAACCGCAACAACAACTAACCCCTCCCTATAGGTAGTCCAATTTGCTAAAGAGCCTGTTCCACTTGAGTCAGAACACCATTTCCAAATGTCATTTCGAGTGCAGTGACAGCCCGCTGTTTCAAATGTCATTTCGAGTGCAGTGACAGCCCGCTGTTTCAAATGTCATTTCGAGTGCAGTGACAGCCCGTTATTTCAAATGTCATTTCGAGTGCAGTGACAGCCCGTTATTTCAACTACCAAAACGTTCCAACCACAATAAGGGCCGAACGAAATCGAGAAATCTGCTACAACGCTACCATCACCCCTGCCTAAATTGGCAAAGAGCTATTTTTTACCTCGGACTACC
>DATHYN010000326.1:0-13631 GCA_035459145.1 Anaerolineae bacterium
GCGATAACGGCATCGGTATCGCCCCCGAAGTGATTGAGCTTATTTTTACGAAATTTTATCAAACGGGTGAGGTCGCTACCCACTCATCTAGTTCTACTCAATTTAAAGGGGGTGGTCCCGGCCTCGGCCTCGCCCTCGCTCGTGGCATCGTCGAAGCCCATAACGGCCGTCTCTGGGCTGAAAGCCCCGGCCACGATGAAGAGACCTGCCCTGGCAGTGACTTCCATATCGTCCTCCCCATCACCCAACCGCAACCCGTTCCTGAGGAAACCAAATAAATTTTCATGTTATTTTCATCCCCGACCTATTGCTATCTAACCTGTTAAGGTTTATCATTACATAATAATGATAAACTCAATGGCTAACTTATTATGAGTGACCTACAAACTCTCGAAAACAACCTAACCCAAGCCCAAACAACGGTTGACCGCATTAACGCGCTCAATGATTTGGCTTGGGAACTAACACGAGATGATGCCTCCCGCTCTAAAAAGCTAGCTGAAGAAGCGATGAATCTGTCCCAATCGGGTGAATTCCAACATGATCACTACCAACGTGGCCTCGGCCTCGGCCTTCGCACCATCGCCCGCATCAACTCCTTTGAAGGTCACTACCAAACCGCTCTCACCCAAGCCCAACAATCGCTCAATATCTTCCGCCAAATCGATGAACCACAACATATCCCCTACGTCCTCAATACCCTCTCCTCTGTCCAACGGAGTCTCGGTGACGTCTCCGCCGCCCTCGAACTTGCCTTTGAACAGTTACGTATCAGTGAAACTTTAGGCGACCAACATGGCTATGCGATGGCTCTCATTAGCATCGGTATCAGCTACATCGACCAAAACGATTACGAACAAACGCTTGACTATTTTGAACGTGCCCTCAAAGTTTTTCGCGAACTTAAAGATACGTACTGGATCGCTTTGGTTCTCAATAATATCAGCTATGTTGAATTTCAGCAGGGTAACCATGATAAATCTGTTGACCGTGGCCTTGAAAGCTTGGCTATCGCTCAAAGTTTTAATCATCGACGCATCGAATTGTCAATCTACAACTCTTTAGCTGAAACCTATCTGGCCATGGGTGAATATGAACAAGCCCTCAACAACCTCGACCAAGGGGTCACTCTCGCCCGTGAAGCAAAATACACAGAAGATGAAGCCGATGCCCTCAAAATTATCGGCCAAGTTCATGAACAAAAAGGGGATTTAGCCCAAGCGGAAACCCATTACCAACAAGCGCTATCTCTTTTTGAACAAATTGGTCACAAACAGTTCACTTACCAACTCCATCAAATTTTAGCCAAATTGTATCGGCAACTAGGTCAATTTGAACGTGCCTTAACCCACTACGAGCAATTTCATACCCTCAAAGAACAGGTCTTTAACGAAGAAAGCAATCGTAAAATGAAAGACCTTGAGGTCATGCACCATACCGAAACGGCCCGCCAAGAAGCCGCTTACTACGCCGCTCTCTACAAACGGGAACAGACGCAACGCCGGTTGGCCGAGGTGCTAAATCGTGTCGGCCAAGCGTTAACCGGTACACTCAACCTCCAAGAAGTGCTCAATCAAGTTCTCGAACAATTGCATGAGCTGGTTACGTATGATCGTGGGGCCCTCCTCCTCCAACAAGATGAACATCTTGAATTCGTCGCCATTCGTGGCGATTATGCCGATACCAATCCTCTCCAAACCCAGATTCCCATCAATTCTGATGATCACGAAGATGTTTTTGTTCGTATTTACCGTTCACGTCAACCAGTCGCCATTGATGATGTCCCCAACTACCCCGGCTGGCAACAAGTAAGTAGCATCGCTACCCCGAAAACATGGCTTGGTGTCCCTCTCCTCCGCCACGGCGAAGTCGTCGGTATGCTCTCCCTCGCTCGGCAAGAAGATATCCCCTACAGCAGTGAAGACCAAACCGTCGCCATCACCTTCGCCGCCCAAGCCGCTATCGCTCTCGAAAATGCAAAACTGTATAACCAAATCAAAGAGTTTAATGCCCATCTTGAAGATATCGTCGCCGAACGAACCGAAGAGGTCCGCCAAGCTTATGAACAACTCGAACGTCTCGACCGTACCAAATCTGATTTCATCGCCATCACCGCTCATGAATTGCGCACCCCAATCACCATTCTCAAAGGGTATGGTCAAATCTTAGGCACCGATGTCAATATCCAATCAAATCCCAATCAGAAAAATCTTGTTGATGGCATTATCGTCGGCTCAAATCGCTTACTAGAAATCGTTAATACGATGCTCATCATGGTGAAACTTGATAGTCGCGCGCTCGAAATCTACCCAGAACCGTTAGCCATTATGGATGTGGTCGAGACGATTGCTCTTGATCTGGCCGAAGATATCAAGGACCGTCACCAAACCTTAACCATAGAACCCAATATTCACCGCTTGCCACCCATTGAAGGTGATAAAGAGGTGCTTTTGCGCGTGGTCAGCAATGTTATCATGAACGCGATTAAATATACCCCTGATGGCGGCCAAATCACCGTCCACGGCCGCACTTGGTCCAATCACCCTCGCCAAGAACAGCCCACAGATTCCATCGAAGTCATTATCAGTGATACCGGTATCGGCATCGCCCCCGAAGCGATCGAACTGATCTTCACTAAATTCTACCAAACTGGTGATGTTGCCACCCACTCTTCCGGCCAAACCAAGTTCAAAGGGGGTGGCCCCGGCCTCGGCCTCGCCATCGCCCGCGGCATCATCGAAGCCCACCACGGCCTCCTCTGGGCCGAAAGCCCCGGTCACGACGAAGAAAACTGCCCCGGCAGTGACTTCCATATCCTTCTTCCCCTACGCCAACCATAACTAAGACTATTTTCCCCTTGCCTTTCTGCCCATTTCGCATTATCATTAACCGTCAAGATAATTACAGATTACGGCCCTAAGATGTCGGGTTTACGAGGCAACAACTACCCCCCTTTCTTAGTCAACAGAAGTTCCAGCCGTCCACCACAAATAAAGGTGATTGGCAAAGCGTTATGGATGAACGGATTACAGCCGCAGAAGAACAATTAGATCAGGCCCAAACAACCATTGAGCGTATCGATGCCCTCAATGCGCTTGCGTGGGCCTTGACTCGTACCGATGTCGAACGTGCTCAAAAATTAACGGCCGAGGCTGAATCTCTATCCCGCTCAGGTGAATTCGCTGACGCCCCCTACCAAAAAGGTATCGCCGGCACTCTCCGCACCCGTAGTCGCCTCAGCTCCTTCTCCAGCAAATACGAAGAATCATTAGCCCAAGGGCTGAAAGCAATCAATATCCTCCTCGCCATCGACGATAAAGAATATTTGCCCTACATCTATAACACTGTCGCCTCCTGCTACCGTAATCTCGGCAACCGCTCCGAAGCCCTCGAATACCAATTTAAACAGATGAAAGTTAGCGAACAGATTGGCGACCGCCACGGCCTCGCCGTCTCCACTGTCGGTATCGGTATCAGCTACAACGATATGGGCGATTTTGAGCGTACCCTTGAATATTTCCAAAAAGGGCTTGAAATTTTCCGCGAACTAGGCAATAAATATTGGATCGCCCTCAGCCTCAACAACATCTCTTACGCTTGGTTCCAAAAAGGGGACTACGAAGAAGCCCTTAAATTTGGCTTCGAATGTTTAGAATTCGCCCGCACACATAACAACCGCCGCATGGAAACATCTGTCTGTAATACCATTGGTGAAATTTATGTCAAATCAGGCGATACAGAACAAGCTAAAAAATATATCGAACAAGGTTTGACCCTCGCCCGTGAATTAAACTATCCTGATTATCAAATGGATAGCCACAAACTGATGGGCGAAATCTATCATCAACATGAAATCTATGATGCCGCTATCCCCCAATTTGAGGCCGCTCTCGAAATCGCTACCGAGGCCAATCATAAACAGTTCATGTACGATTGTAACCTCCATCTCTCCCAAGCTCACGAAATCCTCGGCAACTACCAAAAATCCCTCTACCATCACAAACAATACCACGAAATCCGCCAATCAGTCTTCAATGAGGAAAGCCGGCAACAGTTACAAAATCTCGAGGTCCTTTACCGTACCGATACGGCCAAAAAAGAGGCGGAATATTACGCTTCCCTCTACTCTTCAGAACAAGATAAGCGGCAACTGGCCGAAGTCCTTAACCAAGTCGGCCAAACCCTCACCGGTACCCTCGAACTAAGCGCCGTCCTCAACCAGATGCTTGACCAACTTCATGCGCTTGTCTGGTACGATCGTGGCGCCCTTCTTCTGCTTAAGGATGATGGGCTTGAATTTGTCGCTGTCAGCGGCTACCAAACCGAAACAAGCCCGCTTCAATACCAAGTCCCCATCGACGCCGATGATGAGCTGGATGTCTTTGTCCGTATCTATCATAGCAAAAAACCGTTGGTCATTGATGATGTCCCTAACTATCCTGGCTGGACCAAAGTTGCTGACATACCCGTCCCCTCCGCTTGGCTCGGTGTCCCCCTCCTCCGCCATGGTGAAGTTGTCGGTATGCTCTCCCTCGCCCGCGAAAGTGAAGGGGCCTATACCGATGATGACCAAACCTTGGCCACAACTTTTGCCGCCCAAGCCGCTATCGCCCTCGAAAATGCCAAACTGTATAACCAAGTTAAACAATTTAATGAACAGCTTGAGCAAAAAGTGGCCGAGCGCACCGAAGAACTCCAAGAAGCATACGCCCAACTCACTCGCCTCGACCAAGCAAAATCAGATTTTATCGCCATCACCGCTCACGAATTGCGCACCCCCATCACCGTCCTCAAAGGATATGGCCAGCTGTTAGGGACCGATGCCACCATTCGCAACAATCCGTATCACGTTAATCTAGTAGCTGGCATCACCACCGGCGCTAATCGTCTCCTCGATATCGTCAATACCATGTTGATGATGATTAAACTTGATAATAATACTTTCGAAATCCATACTGAAGCATTAATGATCACCGATATTATCAGTGCGATCATTCTCGTTTTAGAAGACCAATTACAACAACAACGAGACCTCGAAATTATCCTCGATGATTCCCTTAATCAACTGCCTCAGGTCGAAGGGGATAAAGATGCTCTGTTGACTGCCTTCAGTCACCTCATCTATAATGCGATTAAATACACCCCTGATGGTGGTTCTATTCGCATCCACGGCCGTTCCTGGAACGCCGCCCCCGCTTTCCCCCCTAACCTGCCTGACAAAGGTGTCGAAATTATTATCTCTGATACCGGTATCGGTATCGACCCCAATGTCCAAGAACTAATTTTCACTAAATTCTACCAAACTGGGGAAGTAGCCACCCACTCCAGTAGTAAGATTCAATTTAAAGGTGGCGGCCCTGGCCTCGGCCTCACCATCGCCCGCGGCATCATCACCACCCATGATGGCCTTATCTGGGCCGAAAGCCCCGGCTATGACGAAACCAACACCCCCGGTAGTAACTTCCATATCGTCCTCCCCCAACATACCCCCTTCTCCATGCCTGATTCAACCCCCTAACTTCCCCCTTCAAAACAAAGATTCACCGATATGCGCTTGAAACAATTACGCCTCCAAGGCTATAAAACCTTTGCCAGCAAAACAGAATTTCTCTTCGATGACGGTATCACCGCCATCGTTGGCCCCAATGGCAGTGGTAAAAGCAATATCGCCGATGCCCTCCGCTGGGTCTTGGGCGAACAAAGCTACCAAACCCTTCGTGGTAAACGCAGTACCGATATGATTTTTTCCGGGAGTCAAGCCCGCTCCCGCTCTGGCATGGCCCAAGCCATCCTCACCCTCGATAACAGTGATGGCTGGCTCCCCATCGACTACAGCGAAGTCGAAGTCGGCCGCCGTATCTACCGCTCCGGTGATAGCGAATACCTCCTCAACGGCCAAAAAGTCCGCCTCAAAGATATTACCAATCTCCTCGCCACCAGCGGCCTCGCCGAACGTACCTACACCATTATCGGCCAAGGCTTAATCGACCAAGCCCTCTCCCTCCGCTCCGAAGAACGGCGCGCCCTTTTTGAAGAAGCAGCTGGTATCAGTCATTACAAAACCCGCCGCAAAGAAGCGCTCAATCGGCTCCAAGAAACCCAACGCAATCTTGAACGTATCCACGACATCCTCTCCGAAATCCGACCCCGCCTCAATTCTCTCAAACGACAAGCGAGCCGTGCCGAAAATTACCAACAACTTCTCGAAGATTTACGCGGCCTCCTCCGTATTTGGTATGGCTACCAATGGGAAAAAGCAAAAGATGATTTCCGCCTCTACCGCCAACAAGCCCAAGACCATCAATCTGGCTGGGAAGCACATCGCCAACTCCTCCTCACCCAACAAGATAAAATTAATGAACTACAACATCAAATTCAAGCGCGACAAGAAAGTTTAAGCCAAACACAAAATAAACGAGACAATTTGCGCGAAGAGTATGAAGTAGCCCGCCGCCAAGTCGCTATTTTCCAAGAACGGCGCGACGCTATCCAACAACAGATCAAAGATATCACCGCCGAACTGCCCACCCTTGAAGAAAACAGCACCGCCGCCCGCCAAGAGCTAGACACCGCTCTCACAGATCTCCAACAAGCCCAACAAGACGCCTCGGCCCAACAAACCGCTTTCGCCCAATTTGAAGCCGGCTACCAAGCTCAACAACAAAAAATCAAAGCGGCCCAAAACAAACTATCCCAAGCAGACCACAATCGGCAACAAGCCCAACGCCAATATGCCCAAGCGGCTGGCCAACTCACCCAATTACGCGAACGGCTGGAAGAAGCCCAAGGCGTTACCGGCCCCACGACAGAATTAGCCGCTTTAGAAAAAGAGAAAGCGAAGTTTGAGGCAGGGTTGGAGCCGTTGCAAACGGCCGTTACCACCCACCAACAAGCCCGCCAAACCCTCAGCCAACAACGCTCAGATCTCATCCGCAACCTCAAACAAGGCCGTCGCCAACAAGGTGACCTCACCCGCCAACTACGCCAAATGGAACAAGAAGCCAGCCGCCGTGAAGCCCGCTGTGACCTCCTCAACCAAATGCGCCACAAAAATGATAAATTCCCGCGCAAAGTTCCCCTCCTCGAACGGCTCAATCGCTGGATCACCCTCGCCGAACCATACCAAACCAGTCTCGCCTCCGCCCTCAGCTGGCACCTCTCCCTCGCTATCCTCCCTGACCAACAAGCATTATGGACTCTCCATAAACGGTATCAAGCGGACCAACCGTTAACCGCCCTCGCCCTCGATCAACTGCCACCTGCGCCACCGCCCCTCAATATCGATCAACTTTGCCACACAGCCGATGTCCCCACCACCGCCATCCTCGGCCCCGCCACCCAATTCGTCACCCCCCAACCCGACGCCCCACCCGCTATCCAAAACCTCCTCGGCCACCTCCTCAACCTCACCCTCCTCGTCCAAGACCATCGTCACGCTTACCAACTCAGCCGCCACCTCCCTCCCGGCGGTCTCGTCATCACCCCCGATAACTTCTATGCCACCGCCGGTGGCTTCGTCACCTTCGCCCCCCCCAACCCCTCGGCCGATCTCCTCGCCAAAGAAAAAGAGTGGCAAACGGCCGTGGCCGACCTCAACCAATACCAAACCGAACTCGCCAGCCAACAATCAGCCGCCCAACAAGCCCAAGACGAACTCGATAAATATCAAACCGAAATCGACAAACTCAACAATGATGAACGCCGCCTCTACCAAAAAGAACAAACCGCCAGCCAAAACCTTAGCCAACACCAACGCCAACTCGACCGCATCAATCAACAAATTAACTTTTACCACAAACAGATCGCCGACCAAGAAAAACAACAAGCTCGCCTCCAACAACGGATCACCGATGCCGAAACCCAATACAAAGCCCTCGAAACCGAAATCACCACCGCTGAAAACGCCTATACCGTCGCCCAAACGGAACTAGCCGACCTCCCTGTTGGTGAAAGTGAACAACAACGCCAAAACTGGACCCAACAACTCAACGCCACCAAAACCATCGTCGCCGGCCGCCAAGCCGTAGTCGACAGCCGTCGTGCTACCCTCCGCCAAGCCGAAAACCTCCTCAACCGCCGCCGCGAACGCTTAACCACACTCCAACAAGAGCTCGCCCAAATCGACCTCGACCAAGTCCAAATTCGCCAAAACGACCTCGAACGACAAATCAACACCCTCACCGCGACGATTGAACCGATTAAAAAAGAGATTACGGCCAAACAAAAACAGCTCAATGAAAACCAAGTCGTTCTCGAACGGGAACAAAAACACGGCCACCAACTTGAAAACTATTACACCCAAGCCCGCATCAAATTAACCCAACAAGAAAGCTATATCGAAGGGTTACGTGATCGCATTAAGGCCGATTTAGGCTTAGTTGCCCTCAATTATGATGAAGACCAAACAGGTCAAGCCCCATTACCGCTTGCCGAGATTGTGGAACAACTACCACTGGTTGATGAACTACCCGCCGATATCGAAGAAGCGATTCAAAACGGGCGGGGGCAACTGCAACGAATGGGGGCGATTAATCCCGATGCGCCGGCCGAGTACCAAGAAACGCTCGAACGCTACGAATTCATGACCCAGCAAATCGAAGATTTAAACACCACCGAAGCCCACCTCCGCCAAATCATAGGTGAACTCGACATCCTCACCTCTGAGGCGTTTGGTGCTACCGTAGACGAGGTCAACACCCACTTCACCGCCATGTTCACCCAACTTTTTGGCGGCGGCTCGGCCAAACTCGTCCTCACCGACCCCGATGACCTCACCATCAGCGGTGTCGACATCATCGCCCAACTCCCCAACCGACGCCAACAAGGGCTCGGCCTCCTCTCCGGCGGCGAACGCTCCCTCACCGCCTGCGCCCTCATCTTCTCCCTCCTCAAAGTCGCCCCACCCCCCTTCTGCGT
Organism: Anaerolineae bacterium; assembly: GCA_035459145.1. GTDB lineage: Bacteria > Chloroflexota > Anaerolineae > Promineifilales > Promineifilaceae > DATHYN01. The sequence continues at coordinate 8,917 of DATHYN010000326.1, forward strand.
CATGGACGAAGTCGACGCCATGCTCGACGAAGCCAACGTCAACCGCTTCCGCGACGCCCTCATCGAACTCGGCCAACACACCCAATTCATCGTCATCACCCACAACCGCGGCACCGTCCGCGCCGCCCAAACCATCTACGGCATCAGCATGAACACCGACAGCACCAGCCAAATCTTATCACTCAAGCCCGATGAATATTTAACCCAAGAAGAAATCAGTTGAAATTTTTCATCTTTACTAAGACATCGACCAACTGATCCACATAAGTCGATGGATTTGGATACCTACCACCATCAACATGATTGGCCCGCACAGCCTGTGCATGACCCATCGCCTGTTCTATTAAACCAAACAACTCTTCAAAATCCTGATAACGCTTTTCATAATTAGGCAGATGTTCTTTTAGTTTATGAATAACTTGACTCGCATTCCGAAAAGGTTGTGATGTATGTCTAAAATGTAACAATAACCAATACTCAAAACAGGGATTCGATACAGCCAAATGCATAAACTTTTTCTGTGCCCTAGCTTTCGCTGTCGCCCGTTCCAATGCTACTTGATTATCTACCGGCGTTTCTGTATCAATAACACACCAGACTTCATTAAACGGTGCTTGAGTTGGGCTTATTTTTGCTTCTCGATCGCGCTGTTTCTTTTGTTCTAACGCATACTCCACCACACTAACCGGATCCGATTTGCACTCCTCACCACGAATAATGACATCAACACTGTCTAATTTTAGATGTATCCGCAACTTTTCAAAATAAGTTGGCTCGGTTGACTCCCCTTCACACACAATCAAAATACAATTTCGCTGTGTCCGTGTCTCCGCTTTACGGTTAAAAGAGGATATCCCCCGCGCTCGATCTCGTTTTTTGTTGCCCGATGGTTTACTTCGTTTAGGCATCAGCAAAAAATCCCTGCCAATCACCTAACACAGGAATAGCACCATAACGACCTTGTAGATAACCCCGTTCAAAAGCTTCCGTACTTCTCGTTTTAAACTCTAATAAAGCGTACAACTCTGTCGCCCCTTCATGATTCTTTTCCACAAACCAAATTTGATCCCGTCGTAATAAGGTTGGATCTAATAAACTGGTATCGTGGGTATTAAAAATCAATTGGGCGTTTTTAGGGTTAGTGTGCGGGTCATTAAACAAATTAACCAACGCACGAACTAACAATGGATGCAAGTTTGCGGCTAATTCATCAATAACCAATACATCCCCATCATCTAAAGCTGTAAAAATCACACCACTCAAACCATACAACCGCCGCGTCCCCAATGACTCATCCCGCAAATCGAGCAAAACGGTTGAATCTCCTTCCACCTTATGTGCAATTGAAACCAATAATTCGTCTGAGCCTGCCGATGCCCCAGCTAAAATGTCTAATGCATCACGAACTTCATCGGGCATACCCACCGGATATTCCAACAAACTACTACGACTTTTCTCTTTTTTGGTAACTGTAAAATCAGCAATGCCTAAATCTGCTTCCATCAATAATTGCTGAATAAGTTTCTGCAATTTCTCATTTGACAACACCATTGTTGATGTAACAAATTCTAAAACATCTTTAGGCATATCAGGAGGCAGTACATTTAAATGCCTTTGAAACCAATTAAATACTGGCACTAACTGTTCATGGTTAAATTTTGCCGCCGTTGACAAAAATAACGCATTATGGCGTGTTAAGGGTGTTAATTTGAACTTCTCTCCCTTTAATAATTTACTGAACTCCCAATGATACTCATCACTCTCTTCGTCATAAACCCTTTCATACCAAGTTTGGGGAAAACCTTTAGGATAAGCTATTAACCACTCCTCATAAATACGCTCTGTATCCAAAATAAAACCATATTGATAACGAATATGTTGATGAATAAAAATAACTTCAAACTCAGATGGTGCCTTCAACATCTCGGCATCAAAAGCAAATGGTTTCACTGAAATTTTTGCATTTGGTGCCCGATCAACAGAATTAATGACGAATGATTCTACAAAGTTCAATGCTTGCACAAAATTACTTTTGCCTGATGCATTAGCCCCATAAATAGCTGCACTCCTAATTAAGTCTGGTTTAATGCTATCTATGGCAATAACATTTTTCTTTAACCGCTTATCAGCACCAGTCACCATACTAAATGTACATTTTTGCTTAAATGACTTGTAATTTTTAACACTAAATTCTATTAACATTTGGGCTTTCTCCTGAATACAATGGGCGATTTTACATTTTTTCTGCACAAATGTCAATTTATATTACTTTTTTATGTCAATAAATAGCTTTAGCTCATTCCCCAAACCCAAACTGCACCAACACCACCCCCGTATGCCATGTCACTGCCGCCCCCGTCAACTGTTGCCGATACAGCTTCTCTACCGCCGCCACCTCGGCCTCACTCAAATCCCCTTGCCCCAACCAATAACGATACGACGGCCGTTCCGCACTCCCCTCACCAAACCACCGCTCCAAATGGGAACTGCTCAACCGCCTCTGCTCACTCGGCCGCAACGTCGTCTGCGCCTCCAACGAAAAACCAACGGCCGTTAACACCCCCACCATCTCCTCCTCATTCCAATTCACCAATCCATCCCCCTCCTGACCATAAATCATCTCCTCCGCCGCCTCCACCCGCAACACCAAATCCTCATTAACCCCCGTCCAATCAACCAAACGATACAACCTCTGCCCCCGCGCTGGCACCGTCTGCAACAAGGTCAACTGCCCCTCCGCCGCTAACCACGGCCGAATCCCCGCCCACAAATTCAGTAATCGCTCCCGCTCACCCCACGCAAAATCTAAATTCCGCCCCATCATATGATCAAAACGCAAATTAGGCGGTGCCTGCTCGGCCAACAAATCAGCCAAATCAGTCAACTCCCCCGTTAACACAATCGGTTGCATCAACGGTGGCAACCTCTGCCCCCACTGCTCCAACGCCGGACTATGCGTCTCATCCGCCAACGCCCACACTCCCCCTTCCGGCGTTAAACGCACCGCCTCCCACGTCAACAACCCCGTGTTCGCCTGCAAATCTAACACCACATGATGTCGCCGTACCTGTGCCTGCGCAAACAGCTGATCCCGCAAATGCCCATAATTATAACCAGCTAAACTCAACGTCCTCTGTAACCACGCATCCCGCGCCCGATCCGAGGGCGAAAAAGTCAACACCTCCGGTATCGACCCTTCACTACTGGCAAACATCGCCGCTAACTGCGCCTCGCGTCGCCGCGTCACATCCAACGCAATCTTCGCCTCATACCCCTGATTACTCGGCTGATAAAACATCCGTCCCTGCAACCCAGTCGGCAAATATTGCTGCGCCACCCAATGGTCCCGATACGCGTGTGGATACAAATACCCCCACCCATGACCAAAACTTTGCCCATCCCGATTCGAATCTTTGAGATGATTAGGCACATCATCATCATTCTCTTGCTCCACCGCCGCCAACGCATCAAAAAAGGCTAACGTACTATTCGATTTCGGACAGGTCGCTAAATACAAAGTCGCCTGCGCCAACGGAAACCGCCCCTCCGGCAACCCAATCCGCTCATACAAATCCCAACAAGATTGGACCACCACCGCCGCTTGCGGATCCGCCAACCCCACATCCTCGCCCGCCAAAATCGCCAATCGCCGAAAAATAAAGCGCGGATCCTCCCCCGCATACACCATTTTCGCTAACCAATACAACGCCGCATCCGGATCCGACCCGCGCACACTTTTAATAAACGCCGAAATCGTATCGTAATGGGCATCCCCATCCTTATCATACAACACCGCTCGTCGCTGAATCGACTCCTCGGCCACCGATAAATCAATATGAATCAACCCATTATCGTTCGGCGGCGTCGTCTCCACCGCCAACTCAATCGCATTCAACACCCCCCGCGCATCCCCATTGGCCATCGCCACCAAATGATCCAACGCCGCCGGCGTCATATGCACCGCCCGCTCCCCATACCCACGCTCCTTATCCCGCAACGCCATCATCCCAATCTGACGCAAATCCTGCTCCGTCAACGGCTTCAACTGAAAAATCCGACTCCGACTCACCAACGCTTTATTCACTTCAAAATACGGATTCTCCGTCGTCGCCCCAATCAACACCACCGTCCCATTCTCCACATGCGGCAATAACGCATCCTGCTGTGACTTACTCCACCGATGTACCTCATCCACAAACAACGTCGTCTTCTGATTGTGCCACGACCGCCGCTCATGCGCCTCTTCAATCGCTTCCCGAATCTGCTTCACCCCATCCAACACCGCATTAATCCGAATAAAATGACTCTTCGTCGTATTGGCAATCACACTCGCCAACGTCGTCTTCCCCGTCCCCGGCGGCCCATAAAAAATCAACGAACTCAACTGATCCGCCTCAATCGCCCGACGCAACAACCGGCCTGGCCCCACAATATGCCCTTGCCCCACATACTCATTCAAATTCCGTGGTCGCAAGCGATGAGCCAATGGTGCTTCCCGCTTCATCTGCTCGTTCCGATTATGTTCAAAAAGATCCATACCCTAATTGTAACTGGTATACCATTTTTTTTCTACTAAGTCACGATGAGACTCATCCACTTCCTAACCTACAAACCGCCCAGCGTTGTCATCCTCGCGAAAGCGGGGATCCACTCCTAACATCACCTTTATTTCGGCTTCGTTCTCCGCAAATCCTACCTGCTCAACAAAAACGGAC
>DATHYN010000327.1:0-8556 GCA_035459145.1 Anaerolineae bacterium
GTTGGTACCCCCATCCGAGAAGGTTCACCCCAAACCCTCAACGGCGACGAGCTCATCACCTACCGCCTCGCTGTCGCCGCCACGGGCGAATACACCGCCTACCACGGCGGCACCGTCGCCGCCGGCCAAGCCGCCATCGTCACCGCCATCAACCGTGTCAACGCCATCTACGAAACAGAGCTAGCCATTCGTCTAGAACTCGTCGCCAATAACAGTTCCATCGTCTACACCGACCCCAACTTCGATCCTTACACCGAGTATAATCAACCAACCCAAAACCAAACCAATCTCGATAATGTCATTGGTTCAGCCAATTATGATATTGGCCATGTCTTTCATACAAGTAGTTACAGTACCGCCAGTTTAGGCAGTGTCTGTTCCGTCTCCGACAAAGCGCAAGGTTTATCAAGCTTGTCAGCACCTATTAACGATCCCTTCTGGATCGATAAAGTTGCGCACCAAATCGGTCATCAATTTGGTGCCCATCATACTGCTAATAGTTCATCATGCCGTGACTATCCCGCCACCGCTTATGAACCAGGTAGCGGGACAACCATTCTCGGTCAGACAACTCAATGTGGCGGAGACAGCCTTCAAAGCAACAATGACCCATACTTTCACACCATAAGCTTTGACGAAATCGTCGCCTTTATCACCTCTGGCTCTGGTAGTAGTTGTGGCACCCACACGGCCACCGGCAACACCCCCCCCACCAACATCAATGCCAATGCCAACAGCGCCAACGGTGTCTATATCCCCGTCAACACCCCCTTCGAACTCACCGGCTCCGCCACCGACCCAGATGGTGACACCCTTACCTACACTTGGGAACAATTCGATCTTGGCCCATCCGGCCCCCTCGGCATGCCAATGGGTAATGCCCCCATCTTCCGCTCACGGCCCCCCACCAGCTCCCCCACCCGCACCTTCCCCCCGCTATCTTATCTAGCCAATAATACGACACCTCCAGTCGGCGACGCATTACCAACCTATAGCCGTGACCTCACCTTTCGTTTCACCGTCCGCGACAACCGCGCCGGTGGCGGTGGCGTTGGCTACGATACTGTTAGTTTCAATGTCACCGAGACCAGCTCTCCCTTCGCCGTGACCAGTCCAAACACCAACATCGCCTGGACCGGCACCTTCACCGAAACAGTCACTTGGGACGTCGCCGGAACAAATGATTTCCCCATCGATTGCCAAGCGGTCAACATCACCCTCTCCACTGACGGCGGCTACACCTACCCCATCACCGTCCTCGCCAACACCCCTAACGACGGCTCCCAAGATATTCGCGTCCCCAACGTCCAAACTATCACCGCCCGCATCCGTGTTGAATGCGCCAACAATATCTTCTTCGATATCTCCAATCAAAATTTCACCATCTATCAAAATTTATTCGAGATGGCAGTGACTCCCACCAGTCGCACAATTTGTGAAGGGTCAAGCACAAGTTATAACATTTCTATTAGTAGCTATGGTATGCCCTTCCCCCCCGTTCATCTCGAAGCTTCAGGCGCACCCATTACCCCTTCATTCTCATACAATGATTATTCCCCTTATTACGAATCCACCATGACTTTTACCAATCCTCCCAGAGGCTATCATACCTTTGATCTGGTCGGTACAGGGGGCGAGCTCACGAATACCGTGCCTATCGCTCTCAACGTGGACCCAAATCCAATGGATTTGACCACTTTACTCACACCAGTAAATGCAAGCACCAATGTGTCTATCACCCCCAACTTTAGTTGGTCAGCCGTTTTGGGTGCCCAAAGCTACGATATCGATATCGCCACCGATCCCGGCTTTATCAATATCGTTCATTCAGCGAACGTCACCACCAACAGTTATAATGGGGCAACACTCAATGGCAATACCACCTATTATTGGCGGGTACGTGCGAACGGTAATTGTGCGGTTAGTGATTACGTGTCTGCTTCGTTCACAACGGAGTCATCTGCTTGTATGAATATTCTTTTAAATGGTGATTTTGAGGCTGGGCGTGTTGATTGGGCGGAGTCGGCCGTCTCTTCTGGCCACGATTTAATCATCCAATCAGCAGCCGCCAACAATAGCGACTGGCATGCTTGGCTAGGCGGTTACAACAATGAAACAGATACCCTGTCACAAGATATCACCTTGGCCGCCGGTGCCACAGTCACCCTTACCTATCTTTATGATATTTTCAATACAGATAACTGTGGTGCCGATTTCGCTACAGTTAATCTCGATAGTAATAATATTTTCACCCACAATCTTTGCCCTGCCAGCGAAACAGGTGGCTATGTTGCCGCTAATTACGATCTTTCCAACTATGCCGACGGCTTACCCCACACCCTCAACTTTGTTGTGAATACCAATAACAGTACCCCAAGCAACATCCATCTTGATGATATCCTCTTAACCGTTTGTGATACCTGCAACACGCCTGCTCCTACCCTACTCACGCCCCCTGATGCCACCATAGATGTATGGGCCAATCCAGATCTCAGTTGGACGGCCGTTCCCGGAGCCACAAACTATGATATCGACATCGCCACCGATTCAGGGTTCACCAATATCGTCGATTCTGCTACTGTCACCACCACAAGTTATAATGGGGCGTACCTCGATGGTAGTACCACCTATTATTGGCGAGTGCGGGCCATTGATGGTTGTGTCAGCGACTATACCTATGCCTCGTTTACAACGATAGCATTGGTTTGTGTCGATACTATTTTAAATGGCGGTTTTGAATCAGGGCCTGTAGATTGGGTAGTAACGGAGACTCCTTTTGATTATGATATTATTGGTCAATGGAGTGCCGCCAATAGTGGTGACTGGTCGGCTTACTTGGGTGGACAGGATAATAATACAGATAGTATCGCCCAAGATATCTTCTTGCCAGCCGATTCGATTGTGACCTTAAACTATTCCTATTACCTCAACTCAGTTGATTTCTGTGGTTATGACTTTGGTGCGGCCAAACTTGATAACAATTTTATTGCCGCCTACGCTCTTTGTAATGGCACAGCTACAGATGACTTTGTCCCAGCAACTTATAATCTGTCTTCTTATGCTGATAGCTTAACCCACACCTTGAATTTTACGATTTCTACCGACAATCTTTTTTATAGCCTGATGCTCATCGACGATGTCTCTGTATCTGTCTGTAATACCTGTAATCTCCCCCCCACGACCCTACTCACCCCCGCTAATATGACTACCGATGTCCCCATCACGCCAACTTTCAGCTGGACACCTATTTCTGGGGCCACCAGTTACGATATCGACATCGCCACCGACCCAGATTTCAATTACATCATCGATTCCGCCAATGTGATAACCACCAGCTATACCAGTCCAACCCTTGGACCTGGTGCCACTTATTATTGGCGAGTACGACCAGTCAATAGTTGCTTAAGTAGCTATACCTACGGCTCGTTCACAACATCTACTGCCAATGCAAGTTGTGTTGATATTCTCTTAAACGGTGATTTTGAATCAGGCAATGTCAATTGGGTAGAAACAAGCTCATCTGGCGGCAATATAATTGGGCAATGGGGCGCATCATATGATGGTGTCTGGTCTGCATGGTTAGGCAATCATAATGGTCAGGCAAGTAAAGCTGTTTATCAAGATGTGACCTTACCAGCAGGTGCTGGCGTAACATTAGCTTATTATTATGCCATCGTGTCATCCCAAAATTGTGGTTCCGGTCATTTTGCTGTTGGTGAAGTCAACTTAGATAACAACATTCTTGCCGACTACCGTCTTTGTCAGGTGAACGCCACAAACTATCTTCAAGCAAGTTATAATCTATCAAACTACGCTGACGATTTAACCCACACCCTCAATATTTCCACCACCAATGAAACTAGCGAAACTGGCTATTTCCATCTTGACGCGGCCACCCTGACCGTTTGTACACCCACAGCGCCCTGTATCACCCCCGATCCCCTCACCACTCTTAACATCAACACCATCGGTGGCGGTAACATCCAACTCGATTGGTCCCCCGCCCCCAATGCTGACGAGTACGAAGTCTGGTATAGCACAACCGCCCCCTACCTCGACCCAACCTCTCTCAACTGCGCTTCCCCTGCCCCCCACACCTGTACCACCCAAACCACCACCGACTACACCGCTGCTCACGCCAACGGCACCCTTAACTATTACTACACCGTCCTCGCCCGCAACGTCTGTGGCGACACCTCCCCCCTCCCCACAACCAACACCCACCGAGGCACCTTCAACTATGCCCTAATCCCCGGCACCTAACCCCTCTCTCATCGCTTCTTTGTAGGTCTATCCCGCCCCCCCCAAATTTCTCTAATTGTTAAGGCTATCTTTGCCGGAGATAAAGGGGGCGCCGTATAGGAAAGAGCGAGTTTAAACTGTTGTGGGGGGGGAACTAAATTGTTTAAATTATTGCGGTAAGAGGGAGAGCGCCCAGAAGGGGCAATTTCAAAGTGGTAAAGGGCGAAGGGGGTGAAGGATTATGACTCTGTTTTACCGTAATTTGGGTGGGCGTCCAATCCTTGACACTCAATTAAAACAGATATATGATAAGCCGATAATTAATCAGAAGTTATAACGTATGCGCCAATCACAAACTATAAAAATTATCTCGCTTATCTTTTTTTGTCTAATAACCATTTATTGGGGAGCTAAACAGCATATTAGTTCTTTTGATGATGCGTATATTACTTATCGGTATGCGCGCAATATCGCGGTGGGGCAAGGGTTTGTCTATAATCCGGGGGAGTATGTGTTGGGGACAACGACGCCGTTGTATGCGTTGTTATTGGCGGGAAGTTACTTTGTTTGGTCGGATTTGCCGTTAGTCAGTCATGTTATTGGGGTGTTGGTTTGGGTGATATCGATACCATTGATGTATGGTTTAGCGGCTAAAGATGAGGAAGGATTTGATTGGCAGGGGGGGCTGGCGGCGTTTTTGATGGCGCTGAATGCGTTGGCGTTAGATGTGTTGGGGATGGAGACGAATTTGTATGTGATGTTGATGTTATTGACATTTTATTTGTATAAACGGGAGTGGCCGTGGGTGGCGGCGGTGGTAGCTGGGCTGGCGTTTGTAACGCGATGGGATGGGATTTTAGTGGTGGGGGTGTTGCTGTTTGGTTTGTTGGTTAAGCAGAATTGGCGGGGGTTGTTGGGGAGTATGGTGATTAGTGGGCTGATAATTATCCCTTGGTTAGGGTATTCGCAAGTGACATTTGGTTCTATTTTTCCGAACACGTTGTTTGCCAAGGCGGGGCAAGGGTGGCGTGAGGGGTTAGGTGGGGCTGATTTGGGGACGTTTTTTGCGGGGATAGGGCAAGTGGCACATAGTATGTATGTGGCGAACCGATTAGCGGTGGTGTGGTTACTGTTGATGGTGGTGGGGTTGGGGGTGGTGGTTCGTTATGGGTGGGCGGTGGTGGAGAAGGTGAGTTGGTGGCCGGTTTTATTGTGGACGGTTGGTTATATTTCGGGTTATAGTTTGTTGGGGGTGTTGTATTTTGCGTGGTATTATCCGCCGATTATGCCGAGTGTTATTTTATTGGTGGCGGCGGGCGGGGGGTATGTTGTGGAGCGGGTGGTGGCTGGGAGATCGGCTAAATGGAAGTCATTGGTGTGGATAGGGTTGAGTTTGTTGTGTGCGATACCGGCGGTTAGTTGGGTGAATAGCAAACAGCGGGCACATATCAATCCGTTTCTTGAAGATTATGTGCTTGTGGGGGAATGGTTTGAAGCGAATACACCGGCATCAAGTTCGGTGGCGACGATTGAGATTGGGGCGGTTGGTTATTATAGTGAGCGTACGATTGTCGATACGATGGGGTTAGTGAGTCCGGGGATGATTGGGCATTTAGATAGTTGGGCGCAGACGTTGCAATTTGCGGTGAACTATTATTGGCCTGATTATTTGTTGGTTTTAGAGGCATCGGCTTGGGATGCATTAATTAATGAAGGGTGGTTTCAGGAGATATATCATTTAGAGGCGCAAATTCCGAGTACGGCGGTGCCGGGGGCTTATTTAAGCGTTTATAAACGGGATAATTCGTCCCCCCCCAAAAATCTTACGGATCGGTTAGATAGTGTGGCTGATTTTGATGGCGTTTTGCGGTTAACGGAGTGGGGCTTAGATGATACAACGTATGATTTGGTTGATCGGTTAGAGATGGTTTTAAGATTTCAAGCGAATGCGGATATAGAGAAAGATTATCGGTTTACGTTAGAGTTATTGAATGTGATTACGAATGAGAAATGGGCGTTGCAAAAGGATATGGTGCCCTTTCGAGGAGGGGCGCCAACGACGCAGTGGCGGGCGGGGGATGTGTATGATGTTTATCAGCAGTTAACGTTGCCACCCGATGTTGAGGCTGGGGTTTATCGGTTGTTGGTTCAGGCTTGGCAGGGAGGGGAGATGGCCTTTATGAGTAACGGAGCTGGGGAGCCGATTGGTTATGTGCTGACCGAGCCAATTGTGATTGGGGGGTATGAAGAAGTGACATTAGATGGTATGGTTGTGGCCGAGGGTGTGATTGATGGGGTGGTTAAGTTGAAGGGGTATGTATGGGAGCGGGTGGGTGAGGATGAAGGTGTGTTAACGGTTTCTTGGCAGGTGATGGAGCGGCCACGGTTAGATTATACGATTTTTGTGCATGTGGTGGCTGAGGATGGGGCGTTGGTGGCGCAAGATGATTATAGGCCGTTGGTACCGACGTCGTTGTGGGCCGAGGGGAGGGTGGTGACAAGTGAGCATCGGTTGGTTGGGGATGGGAATATTGAGGGGGCACGGGTGCGGGTGGGTATGTATAGCTGGCCGTCCTTGGCCCGAGGGGGAGTGACGGAAGCTGGTTGTGCCGTTGTTGTGGATAATAGTATAGAGGTGGGGGTTGTGGTAGGTGAGGGGTTACAGTGGTGTGTCCCTTAATGGGCAGGCGCTTGGGCGCGTTCGATTTTATCGAGGAGGAGGCGGGCTTCGTGGAGATTGGCAATCGCTTTTTGTTCTTCAAAGACAGGGATGACGTTTTGGAGGAGGGTGATGGGGTTTGGTTGGGGACGCTGGTGTTCCCATAATGTTTTGGCCCATAGGTATTGGGTGTGGGCGTGCTCATAGTAATCTTTTTCGGTGAGGATATCGACGCTTTTTTGGAAAGCGAAGTTCATTCCTTTGTATTGATGGAAGGCGGCAAAAACGAGGCCTTGGGTACGCCAACAGAGTGCTTCTTCGATGGGGGAGGGATGTTGGTCAAAGGAGCTAAAAGCTTTGTGGAGGAGGGCTAGGGCTTGGCCATACTCTTGGTTAGCGAGGGCGATTTCAGCTTGGACGCGATGGATGACGGGCATGAGGCTTTGGTCGATTTTAAAGCCGATATTTTCGACTTCTTCAATGAGTTGGGTGGCTTCGCTGAGATGGCCGGCGGCTAATTTCCATTGGGCAAACCAGAGATTAATAAGGGGGAACCATTGGTTACTATTGAACGTGTTAGAATTTTCTTGGGCATGGGTGAAATGGTCCCAAGCGTTGTGGTATTTGCCTAAGCGCAGGTAGAGTTGGCCTTGATTGACGTGGACTTTGATGAGATGTTGGATATTCCCCATGCGATGGCAGAGGGACAAAACATTTTTGCCGATAGTAAGGGCTTCTTCGAGTTTGCCGAGCCGTTTGTAGCTAATGCTGAGGTTACCCCAGAGAGTGATGAGACTGCGATAGTCACGAAGTTCGCGGGCGATGGGGATGGCTTCATCGAGGTATTGGATACGTTGGTGGAGGTTGTCTTGGACGGCGGCGATATTACTGAGGATTAGAAGCCCTTTAATGCGGCTGTGATTGACGCTATTGGGGAGGAGTTTGAAAGCTTGGTGTACTGTTTTTTGGCCTTGGTCCCATTGGCCGATTTTGGCTAAGAAGGTGGCTAGTTGGAGGTAGGTATAGCCAAGTTGAAAGCGGAGCCGTTCGGTTAATTTGGTTTTGCTGAGCAGTTGGATAGCTTTGATGAGCCAAGGGATAGCTTTGTCTGGTTCAGATTGGCCGACGAGATGGGCGCGTTGTTCGTAGATGTAGATGAGGGAGGGGAGTTTATCGATGGTATCGGGGAGGGTGGTGATAATTTCTTCGGCTTCATCTAAAAAGGCGGCTGTTTTTTCTTCTTGGTCGAGGCGACGGTAGTAGTGGCCGAGGTGGCTGAGAAGAATGGCGACGGTGAGTGGGGGGAGTTCATCACGCCCTTCGAGATTTCGTTCGATTAGGCTGATTGCTTCTTGCCAATAGCCCATCGCGTCCATGAAGCCGATGCCCCAAATGGAGTTTTGGATTAAGGGGAGAACACCATTGGCGAGCAGGTTCCATCGTTGGTGGACGTAGGCCCATTCGAGGGCGTTTTGGATATTGGGCCATTCGAGTTCGATGGGGGTGAGGATGTGAATATATTTATTGGCTTGGAGTAAGTTAATGAAATGGTGAGTGGCACGTTCGAAGAGTTGGTTGGCTTCGGAGATTTGGTCTGGTTCGACAGTAGGGGGGTGAGCGGTACGTTGGTGGAGTTTTTGGGCGGCGGCCTGCAT